>CAUYYY010000246.1:0-4020 GCA_963577165.1 Planctomycetota bacterium
GCGCAACCTTGCGGAGTATCCGTTTATCTCCCGGGCGGCCGACGCGGATCGGACGGCGATTGAAGCGATGCTGCGTGACCATATCACGTCGATTCAAGAATCCAAACAAGAATCGCAGCCGAACATCTTCTACATCGACGTGAGCGAGCTGGAACGGCTGGATCGTCAGTTTCTTGTCGAACGTCAATTGATCAGCCGCGAACATGCCGAAAGCGAAGGGGCGCGTGGCGTCGCCGTTCACGATGGCGAACAGTTCAGTGTCATGATCAACGAAGAGGATCACCTGCGGATTCAGGTGATGAACAGCGGGTTCGACCTGGATCAGACATGGCGGATGATCAATCGGATCGACGACACCATCGAACGGCATGTTACCTACGCTTACAGCGACCGGTTGGGCTATCTGACCGCGTGTCCGACGAACGTCGGGACCGGACTGCGAGTGAGCGTCATGCTCCATTTGCCTGCCTTGGTGATCACGCGGCAGATTGAAAAGGTGTTCCGCAGTTTGCAAAAGATCAGCCTGGCGGTTCGCGGCCTGTATGGCGAAGGCTCGCAGGCGATGGGTGATTTCTACCAAATCAGCAACCAAGTGACGTTAGGCCGTACGGAGGAGGACCTGATCAAGCAGGTGGCCGATGTGGTGCCGGTGATGATCGAATACGAACGCCAAGCCCGCGATTTTCTGATTCGTGATAGCCAGGAAACGCTTCACGATCGTGTCAGCCGGGCTTACGGTATTTTGCGAACCGCGCAGACGATCAGCTCGGAAGAAACGATGCATCTCCTGTCGAGCGTTCGCATGGGAGTTAATCTGGGTTTGATCCGCGACGTAGAAATACCGACCGTCAACAAACTATTCATTCACACGCAGCCGGCCCACCTACAGAAGCTACGAGGCGTGGAACTTGACACAGCGGATCGGAACGTCGAGCGGGCCAGTTATCTGCGTCGCCATCTCAATCAGGGCGGCATGGGCAATCCCGAGCAGAACTAAGGCGTTTATTGATCGTAGTTTTTTAGCCGCTCGCCGCGGCGAGCGGTCGGCCCCACTAAACGACCCCCGATCACTCGGCGCTGAATATCTTCACATTCGTCGAGAGGTGATACGGCGCGCCCTCGCCCTGGTACTGCGCCTCGCAAAAAAAGGCTACGTAGCCCTTTTCGGGTCTTGGTCGCTGATAATTGAACTAATTTGCGTTGCCGTCGCATGGCATGGCCTGCCATTTCGCCTGGCGGAAATCACGGGTGTCGGACGTCGCCACCGAGGCGCTGACCTTACTCGGCGCTATGTCCGAATGTATTTCGAGGATAAGGTCCTCGTCCGGCTCGCTAAATTCCCAGGTTAGTTTTGGCATAGGCTGTCCGAAAGCCGCATGTCGGTGCAGCGTGGTCAATGTTGCGAAGACTCGCGGAAGATCTTTAATTCCGTGTCCGTTGTTGGGCACGTACAAAATATATTTGTCGCCGGAGAGATCGTTCCAATAAAGATTCAACGCATCGAGTGGCCAATAGGCGTCATTTGTTCCCAGGATAATCAGCTTTGGTTGGTGGAGTTGGTTTCGGTATTGATAAGGGTCGACGATCGCCAGAAGCTGTTTCCCTGTGCCTATTCTACGCCGAGTGCCGGGGAAGGAGCCTAGGCGATGGCCCCGATGACTGCATCGCGGGGCTGTCGCCGGAAGCTCCTTCCCCGGCACCCTATACTTGCAACTGAGACGCTCGACGGGCGCGGATGGTTCCGAGTTCCGGACCTACGATGCCTGTTTGACGGGCGCAGGGTGCAAAATGCGGGGCCGGTCAGGCTCGTGGGCCGCGTCGATCCGATGGCGGCTGAGTGGAGCGGTCTGTTTTCGCAGTGGCTGCTCTCCTTCGAGACGACGGCCGGTGACTGCCCAGTCTTCGGCCACGTGAGTCAGACGCAGCAGGGTCTGCTCGACGCGAAGCCGACATCGCTCGAGCCCCTCTCGGTCCAGGCCAGAGGGAATGGTGATCGCCGGGCTCATGACGGCACGGGCGCGGGCGTGGGGCTTGGGAATTGCGAAGCGGTCCCAACTGCTCAGTCGCCACAATCGGTCATAGCCGATGCCGATGGCGACGATCGGCAGGCCAAGTTTCGAGGCAAGGTAAATCGATCCCATCGCTACTCGGCGGCGCGGTCCGCGCGGCCCGTCGGGTGTGATAGCCAGGTTCATGTTACGGCTGCGGTGCGACAGTTGGCGGATGGCGGCGGCGGCTCCGCGGTAAGTCGATCCGCGAACGCTATCAAAACCGAAGTGGTAGGCCACTCGGACCAGAAGATCAGCGTCGCGGTGACGGCTGAACAACATCGCAAAATCGCAGTGCCCGCGCAGATAAATGGGAAACAGAAGGTATTCGTGCCATAAGATGTAGATCTTCGGTCCGCTCCCGTCGCGGCTGGCCGGGTCGGCACTCGCGTCGTAGTAGGCCACACGATAGTCGAGTGTAGACATCCAGGCGTTGATGGTCTTGGCCGCCAGGTATCCGCCGAGCTGAGTCAGGAAAGAGCTGTCGTGTTGCATCAATGGTGCTTCCGTGCAGTGGTCAGTTGATAGTAGCAAGTAGCGGTTGAAAAAGGGGGACAGGCACCCTCGTCGGTTCTTGGTTTCAGAGATTTCCGCAACAGTTTGGGAGCCAGTCCCCCTTTTTTCAATTCCATTCTCCTGAAAAGACCTCTACGGCGGAGCCCGTCTTGTAGACATGATTGTCCGCTTCGTTCCACTGGAGATCGAGATCGCCGCCAGACAGGTGGACCACGATTTGGCGATCGGTGCGGCCGGTCAGGACGCCCGCCACGCAGACGGCACATGCGCCCGTGCCACAGGCAAGCGTCTCGCCGCTGCCACGTTCCCAGGTTCGCTGGAGGACTTCGCCGCGGGAGAGGACTTGGACAAACTCGGCGTTGACTCGATTCGGAAAATGGGGGTCGACTTCGATCTGTGGCCCCAAACCCAACACCCAATCGTCAGTAGGCTGGTCGACAAATACGACGCAGTGGGGATTGCCCATCGAAATGCAGGTGACCCGCAGCGACTTGTCGCCGACGACAAGATCGGCGTCGACCACCTGCTCGCCAGAAAACGTGGTGGGGATCTGCTGGGCTGTCAGGATCGGCTGGCCCATGTCGACCCGAACGCGGTCGACTCGGTCACCGGTTGTGAATAGATCGAGCGTGAGCAGGCCAGCACCGGTTTCGATCGTCATGGGGTTTCGGCGCGCGATATGGCGATCATAGACAAATTTGGCCACGCATCGGATGGCGTTGCCGCACATTTCGGCCTCGCTGCCATCGGCGTTAAACATTCGCATCCGCGCGTCGGCTATCTCGGAAGGGCTGATCAGCACGAGACCATCCCCGCCGATACCGAAATGGCGATCTGACATGCGGCGAGCTAATTCCTCGGGGCGATCAGGCAAAGGCTCTTCAAAACAATTGATGTAGATGTAGTCGTTGCCCGCGCCGTGCATCTTGGTGAAACGCATGGTGTTATCCTCGGTGACTTCCCATCGATCAGCCGGTCAGGTCAAGTTCGTTGCCACTTTCGCCATGGACATCTTTGACCTGACGCGGCGAGGGTGTGTCCTCTTCGGTTTCCGTGACGTCGTTATCTTGCTCAGTCTCGCCATCTTGATTGTTATGTTCCCAAAGACGGCGTCCGTCCGCGTCGCGGTCGGACGACTCCTGGTCTTCGGACGTTTCGCCGATGCCTGCGGCGCTTTCGGCGGCCTTATCGCTTTCGACACTCCGCTGCTGGCTGGTACTCTCCTGTGCTGTCCGCTCCGCCTCACTCCCTTTGGTTTGCGAGAGCGGGGCGCCGGCGGCGCTGGCGCCGATTCCTCCCATCGGTCCGATGCTCATGGCATTTCTCCGATACTAGGGCAGATTACGAAATAGCGAGGTCGCGGTCACCACATTATTACTGGGAACGTCAAGCAACCGTAGACCTCATGTCCGTGCGACTTGCACTAAAGTGAAAGGAAAACGTACGTTCAACATAA
>CAUYYY010000247.1:0-4019 GCA_963577165.1 Planctomycetota bacterium
ATTCCCAGATGCGTTCGCGCCGCAATCGGGCGCCGCGAGTTGATAGAATCAGATAGGCCGACGGCGGTGGTGATCGTTGTGCGGCCAGTTGTGGCCGTTCGTACTGCAAATAGCGGCGTAGGGCAACGATCGCGCGGCGTCCGAGTGGAACGACGCGTTGTTTATCGCCTTTGCCGTGGCAGAGGCAATAGCGCTGGTCAAGATGTACGTCACGCACCCGCATATTCGAGAGTTCGGATACGCGGGCACCGGTGGCATAGAGCAGTTCCAGGATCGCCCGGTCGCGCCGCCAGAGTGGATTCTCTTGGCTAGGTGTGATCAGCAGTTTTTCGACTTCTCGTGGCGATAGGACCGTCGGGATTCGTTGCCAAAGCTTTTGAGTCCCCAGTAGCTCGGCCTGGTTGTCGGTCAGAATCCCTTCCAATTGCAAATAGCGAAAGAAAACCTTGAGCGAGACGATGTGTCGGCTGACACTCGAGGGCGCCAGGTTTTGTTTCAGCAGCCAGGCCGGATATTGAGACAGGTCGTTGATCTTCAGCTGGGTGACCGATCGCTTGCCAAGCCAGACGAAGAAACGAGCCAGGTCACGGCCGTATGCCGAGACCGTGTTGGCAGCCAGATGGCATTCGCTTTGCAGATAGTTTACGAATGCCTCGCTCCAGCGGCGAGATGTTTCGGCCTGGGCCTGCCGCCGTGGCTTGACAATTTTTCGTTGCGTGGTCGCCATGAGAATCGCCGGTTAGGTACTTCCGACTCGCTTAGAAATAAGGTCGGCATTTTGGAAGCCGATTTATGCCGATTGCCCTGGGCAAGCGGCCTTCGGGTCGACTATGCTTCGTAGTTGGACCCGTTGTGACGGCTGGGCAGTTTAAGGGACTCTCTGAGGACGATCAGCGCATGAACATTCTCGTGGTTGGCGGCGCGGGTTACGTCGGTTCTCATGCGGTCCGGCTTCTGGATCAGTCGGGCCATCGGGTGTGGGTTTACGACAATCTGAGCGTCGGACATCGATCGGCTGCGCTGCCCTTAAAGCTGATCGAGGGTGACCTGTTCGATGGCTCGCGGCTGCGGTCGGTGCTGGAGGAGAATCACATCGAGGCCGTGATGCACTTCGCGGCATTTGCTTTGGTTGGTGAATCGGTGACCGATCCGGCCAAGTACTACCACAATAACGTGGTTGGCAGCCTGACGCTGTTGGACGCGATGGTCGCGACGGGAGTCGAAAAAATCGTATTTTCGAGCACCACGGCCACCTATGGTGAACCGGAAACGATGCCGATCACCGAGGGTGTGCCACAGCAGCCGATCAATCCGTATGGCTTTACCAAGCTGGTGATTGAACACACGCTCTCAGACTACGCGCAGGCGTATGGTATCGCGTACGCGGCGTTCCGTTATTTCAATGCGGCGGGCGCAAGCCCGGCCGGCGATCTGGGCGAGGATCACGACCCGGAAACGCATCTGATTCCCATTGTGTTGCAGGTAGCGCTCGGACAGCGCCAGCAGATCACCATCTTTGGCGACGACTATCCGACACCAGACGGCACGTGCATTCGCGATTATGTCCATGTCGACGATCTGGGCCGCGCGCACGTGAGCGCACTCGAACACCTTCGACCGGGGAAAGGGCAACCGGGAAAAAAGCAACCGGGCGAGGGCATCCAACTGAATTTGGGGACCGGTCGCGGGGCGAGTGTGATGGAAGTGATCGAGGCCGCTCGCCGTGTGACCGGTCATCCGATACCAGCCGTCGTCGGCGAGCGGCGTCCGGGCGATCCGCCGGAGCTTGTCGCGGATAGCTCACTCGCCCGACAACAGCTCGGCTGGCAACCGGAGTACACCGACATCGAATCGATTGTCGAAACGGCTTGGCGTTGGCACCAGAGTCACCCCAGCGGATACGCCGATTGATTGTCTGTGAGGAGTATCCGCAATGCAAAAGGTCGTGATCGACGAGCCCTATGAGTTCGTTCCGCCGATTGCCACGAACTTTTGGCCGTCGCTGATGCAGCTTTATATGCCACGGTATCTGCGAAAAAATGCGCGATCCATTCGGTCGAGTGCCGGCATGTGGAGCGTCTGAAGGCATCGCTCGAGGCCGGGCACGGTATCTTGCTGGCGCCGAACCACTGTCGCACGTCGGATCCGCTGGTGTTGGGCCGCATGATGCGCAAGATTGGCGCCAACACCTTTTGCATGGCGAGTTGGCATCTGTTCAAGCAGGATTGGTTTACGACGTTTATGATCCGTCGGCTGGGAGCGTTCAGCGTTTATCGAGAAGGCATGGACCGGGCCGCGATCAACACGGCGGTGGACATCTTGCAGCACGCGCGGCGTCCGCTGGTCGTGTTTCCCGAAGGCGCCATTTCGCGGCACAACGACCAGCTGATGGGGTTGATGGATGGCGTGGCGCTGATGGCCCGGACGGCGGCCAAGAAGCGGGCGAAAGCCACCCCGGGTGGTCGGGTGATCGTTCACCCGGTGGCGATTCGGTATTTTTTTCGCGGCGATTTAGAGCGATCGCTCTCGCCGGTGCTGACCGAGATTGAGAACCATTTTTCTTGGAAGTCACAGGAGCATCAGCCGCTGCTCACGCGGATTCGTCAGGTGGGCGAGGCGTTGCTAACGCTCAAGGAGATCGAAGCCTTTGGGCACGCTCACGAAGGCGATCTCTACGAACGCGTCGAGGCGCTCATCGACCAGTTGCTCTGTCCGCTGGAGGAGGAATGGGCGATCAAAGAGCGCAGCGGCAGTGCGGTGGTTCGAGTGAAGAACCTGCGGACGGCCATCTTGCCGGACATGATCGACGGTGACCTGACGGAAGATGAACGTGCCCGGCGCTGGCGTCAGTTAACCGATTGCTATTATGCTCAGCAAATGTTGCATTATACCCGCGACTACATTAGCCGTGAGAATAATGTTCCGGAAAGGATTCTGGAAACAGTCGAACGATTTGAAGAAGATTTGACCGATGAGATGCGAGCGCACGGCCCGCTGCATGTGGTGATTCAGGTCGGCCGTGCCATCGAAGTCAGCCCGCAGCGAGACCGCACGGCAACGACCGACCGGTCATGCAGGCGATCGAAGACCAACTGCGGGCCATGCTGGCCGAGTTAGCAGGCGAAGCATCGGGGGCTTAATCGACGGCGGGTAAATAACTGTCGCATTAGGAAGCACCCCGGCTGCTCTTTCACGAAAGATTCTGTGGCTTATTCATCAGCAGCCGGGGTACTGAAATCCTGCGGCGACTGCTACAATAGGCCGCGGCCGTACTGGCCTGCCGTCTTGATGTTCCACGCCAACGGAATCGCATTTCGACGTATGTCTGACCGAGCTAAACCGATTGTCCTGCTAAGCGAGATGACCGACGGTCAGGACGCCGATCTGTTTGCGCTCTTCGTGTCGAAGGAGCAACTCACCGCGCGCGACGGCAAGCCCTATTTTAAGGTTGCTTTTCGGGACGCGCAGCGCGAGGTGAGCTTTCCGATTTGGACTGACTCGCCCTGGGCGGTCGATTGTCGCGACGCCTGGACGCCTGGCGAGTTCTACAAGCTGCGGGCCATTTTTCGCGAAACGAACTACGGGCCTCAGTTGGACATTCGCAAAATTCGGCCCGTGTCGGTTGCGGATCGGGCGGACGGTTTCGATCCGGCGATGTGTCTGCCGAGTTCGCGTTTTGAACCGGAGGCGATGTTTGCCGAATTGATCGGCATTGCGAAGGAGAGGATCGTCGATACGGCGCTCTCGGACCTGGTGGTTGATATTCTGGAGGCGAACCGCTCGGAGTTGCTCACCCTGCCGGCGGCAACGCACAATCATCATGCGTTTTCCAGCGGCTTGTTAGAGCACACGCTGAGCGTCGTGCGGACGTGCGTCTATCTGGCGGACAAATACGACGAATACTACTGCGATCTGCGCCCGCGATTGAGCAAGGATTTGGTGATCGCCGGAGCGATATTGCACGACATCGGAAAACTGCGTGAATTGGCACAGCATCCGCAGGGCGCCGAGTATACGTC
>CAUYYY010000248.1:0-4000 GCA_963577165.1 Planctomycetota bacterium
CCCGCTATATTCTGACCGAATATTTTGATGCGGTGCAGGCACGCAACCGGCTGATCGCCGCGGTGCGCAGATTTTATGAAACCTATGATCTGCTGCTTACCCCGGCAATGCCGACGACCGCATTTCCGCTGGGTAGCAATTCGCCGATCGGAGCGAACGGGGAAGGGTGGGTTGACTGGAGCCCGTTTACATTCCCGTTTAACCTGTCCGGCCAGCCGGCGATAAGCGTCCCTTGTGGTTTGGCTGGGGACGGCCTACCCGTGGGGCTGCAAATTGTGGGCCGACAATTCGATGATGTGTCAGTCCTGCGGGCGGCGGCGGCGTTTGCAGACTCGCGCCCGGCACACACGGTATTCCCGGCAACAAAGGGTTAATTTCGGTGCAGAGCGAGTTCTCGCGCGGGAATTAACTGCGCGTTCGTGTTGACGCGGGGTTCCATAGCAAGCGACACCGGCGGCAGCCGTTTTCTACGACTGGCGAAACTGCTGATTTCAATCCAAACGATCCCATGCCGCGGTGCCGCACTAAAAATGATCATGCCCATAGGTCAAAAAACTCGGCTGAACCAAAAACACCTGAATTTCAGCACCGGACACCAGCCTCAGACCCTCGATCTCAGCCGACGTAATCGCTGACCCATGCGATTCTTTGGTTGTCTGAAATTTGAATAGTCCTTGAAAACTCCGTAGGGCGCAATGAATCGGTCGCCAAGCCAGATTGAGGTTCTGCCGAGATGGCGCGCTGCGACTTTAAGGCTCCGATTACCATTCGAGAATCAGTCCGCGGAGCGTCTACAACAGATTGATCTTCAGAAATATCGGTTGGAATCGAGTTTTTGGACCCTCGAGCAGTGACTTCGGCTGAGATTCGGGAGCCGAGCCCGTCATCCGGCGTTGAAATACCGGATCTTTGGGTCGGCGGAGTTTTTTGACCATACGGGCTGAGAGTTCCATGGACTTTCATGAGGCCCTTGCAGCAGGGACAGGTCACCCCCGCGCCCCTCGTTCCAATCGGCCCTCGGCCCTCGGCCCTCGGCCGCTCGATCCCTTTCCCGCCAACCCAAATTTCTGGGCCGTCAAGAATTTGTTCACACTGCCTAGCAATAATTAGCGAGACAAAAACTCTTGGAAGGCCGTCTTGTTTTCGATTGGCGAAGTTTTGGGTCTACCCAAGTCGGCCCGTGCGCCCTTTTGGACCATGATTTCCAGCATGGCCGGCCCCGTCACCGCCCGGAGCTTCGCGACTTTTTCAGCCACGTCCATAGAACCTTCGACACGCCACGCTTCGGTGTAACCGCACGCTTTGCCAATCTCCGTGAATGAGACCTGCAGACCCGCGGAGGCCATGCCGCCAACGGAATCATGCACGCCGTTGTTCAAGATAATATGCTTGAAGTTCTCCACTCCAGCCGCGCCGACAATCGCCGCGCCGCCCATGTGCATCAGCATGGCGCCGTCGCCGTCCAGACAGAATACCTGCCGTTCCGGCTTGGCCAGGGCGATGCCCATGGCGATCTGCGAGGCATGCCCCATCGAGCCGACCGTCAAGAACTCCCGCTGATGGCCGTGGCCGGCCCCCGCGCGGTATTCGTAGAGTTCGCGCGAAATTTTCCCAGTCGTGGAAACGATTGCATCGGTCTCGCCCAGCGCTGCCACGACGGCCTCGATCGCCCGCTCGCGAGTCATTTCAAATTGGCCCGATGCGTGCTCCTTCGGCTTGTAAGGCCCGAACGCGCCGTTGCGGACTAGCAAGGCGACCGGCCGATTCTCAGCCGCCGCGATCGCCACCAACTCATCCACGCAGCGCCGGGCCGCGCCGGGTTCTGGCTCCAGGACGCGATAGGGAACGTCCATCGCTTCCAGCAAGCTGACGGTAACCTTGCCCTGCTTGACGTGCTGCGGTTCGTCTTTCGTGCCGGGCTCGCCCCGCCAGCCAATCAGCAGCAGCAGCGGAATGCTGTAGACCTCGGGGTCGGCCAGCGAAAGCAGCGGATTGATCGCGTTGCCCTGGCCGGAGTTCTGCATGTACACGAGCGGCACTTTCCCCGTGGCCAGATGATATCCGCACGCCAGGGCCACCGCCCCGCCTTCATTCGCCGCCACCACGTGTTTGTCGGCGGCGTGGTCGGCCAGATAAAAGCAAACCGGATTGAGCAGCGAATCCGGCACGCCCGCGTAGAAATCCACGCCGAGCGCCGCCATCCAATCGAGAAAATCCTGACAGCGAATCATGTTCAATTTACCTCTCCGGTATCAGGTTGATGATATCCTTGATGGGCATGCAGAGTTCCTCGGCCTCAGCCGCCCGGCCGTGCCGGAGAATACTCTCGGCGACCTGGACCATGGCGGGGTACGCGCTGCGCAGGAGTTGATTGGCGTAGATCACGATGCGAACGCCTGCCGCGGCCAGTTCATCCTCAGTCGCGTGGGAATACGTCGACGGCACCACCACCAGCGGCACGCGATCGTCGAACTTCGCGTATTCCTTGCCGAAGGTCATGATCTCGTCGGGGGTTGGCTCCTTGCTGTGGATCATGATGCCGTTCGCGCCGGCGGCGATGTAGGCCCGGGCGCGGGCCAGCGCGTCGTCCATGCCCGCCTTGAGAATCAGGCTCTCGATGCGGGCGATGATCATGAAGTCGTCGGTCACCTGCGCTTGCCTGCCGAAGGCGATTTTGGCTGCGAAGTCCTCGATATCATCCTGCACTTGCTCGGCTTCGATGCCGAACAGCGAGTTTCTTTTCAGCCCTTTCTTATCTTCAATGATCACCGCCGAGACGCCGAGGCGTTCCAGCGTGCGGACCATGAACACGAAATGCTCGGCGACCCCACCCGTATCGCCGTCATAGATGATGGGTTTGGTGGTGGTCTCGAGAATATCACTGACGGTGTTCATGCGCTCGACGTACTCGATGTCGGGCTTGGCCTTGACGGCTGAGTCGGTGAGGCTGCTCATCCAGATCCCGTCGAACTCCCGGACCTTGTCGTCAACTTTGACGCAAGCCGTCTCGGCGATCAGCCCCGTCAGGCCGCTATGCGCTTCGATCAGGCGAATCAGTGGTTTCGCCTCCAGCAGCCGCTTCAGCATGCCCAAGCGCATCTGCGGAGTGGTGCCGACTTCCCGAATGGCCAGGTTGAGCGACGTGGAAGTGAGACCGGGCCGGTGTTTCGGTTCGACAAGCTCCCCGCCCCATTGCTTGAGCGTATCGATGACGCGCTGGCGGGTTTCCCGCAGCACACCGGTGTTCCAGTCGTCGCGGTGCAGCACGTAATCGGGTTTGATCTTCAGCAGGTTAGGCACGTGGTCCAGTGTCTCCTGGGGCACCACCTCTTTGACACCGACGATGTTCTCCATGACCACCTTGCGCTGCTCGTACGGCATGTAGGGCAACCGCTGGTAGCCGGCGACGGCGCTGTCGGTCAGCAGGCCGATGACCACCTCGCCCAGTGCCCTGGCCTCCTGGATAATGCTCACGTGACCCGGCGTGACCAGATCAGCGCTCATCGCGATATAGACCGTTTTCATAAAATATTTTTCAAAATTGGGTAATTGCGCATCGTTGCCTATGGTTTGCGGACGGCCAGAAAAGTAGTTTGCCCAATCTCTGCACGTCGCTGTTCAGCCGCCTCCAGAAAGGCGGCCATCCCGCCGTTTTCGATCCGGGTGGTCACATCATCGATCGCCTGTGAAAGCTCCTCTTCGGTGGCCAGAGACCAGGTGGAATCTCCGGCGCGCCAAGCCGCGCTGAGGGGTCCTTCCGGGTTGAGATACTGTTCGCCCTGCAGCGCCTCAGCGACGGGCACGACGACTTCAAAGCCCACAAATCCCGCCTCCTGCGCAAAGCTCTCGAGGTTTTCGATCGAGGGAAAACGCTGCAGCATCCGATCGATGGCCGCCGGTATCAAAGCCGCCCACCAGAATCCTTCGCGATGCTGGAGGTGACTACTGGTGTTGATGACGACCACCCCTCCAGGCCTTAGCACGCGGAAAGCTTCACGGA
>CAUYYY010000249.1:0-3973 GCA_963577165.1 Planctomycetota bacterium
AAGATGACGACGTATTTACCACGCTTCGGATCTTTGAGCGCGACGATCGGGTCTTCGTTCTCTTCCGACGCCAGTACGCCCACAATGCCGCGGTGTCCGAGCGTGTGGAGAAGTGCGTTGTTGGCGAACACGTCAAGGCCCTGCTGCTCTTCGCCCTGCACGTTGATCTCGCCTGTGCCACCCAGCAGTCTCGTGAGCCCGAGTCGGCGGACCTCGGCGGCGATCATTTTGCAAGCCAACGTAATGCCGCTCAGCAGCAGAGAAAACTCGCCCGAGGCCGTCGGGTGATGAAGGCGCTGCTGGTCGAGAATGTGCTGGGGGGCCGTAACGATTTCTGCAGACGCCATCGTGGACTCGCAGTCGGTAATTCCAAGTTTCTCGTTTATTTACTGACCATGACGGCACCCATCGCTAACCACTTATGTTTCTTCCCGGATTTCGCTCGACGACACGTCGGCACGAAATGCCTGCTCGGCAATACCCTCACAAAGCTGCCGAAGCGCGGGCGGCAAATCGAGGTCCTCAAGCCAGCAGAACTTCCCCTCTACGAGCCGGCCAAACACCAGGAATCGGCACCCGGACGCGGCAATCGACGCGAGAGCAGCGTCCCTCTGCTGGCGATCCCCATAGTAATTCAGATCGGCCACGCGGGCAATCGTGTCGGCCCCGACAATAAAGATGGCTTGTGGAAACAAGGCCGCCTTTTCGGTGAATGTGGCGGCTCGCGTGAGCCAAACTGGCAGATCTCGACAGCCAAGCAGCCGGCGGCGGATATCGAGAAAATCGAGTGGAGGCTTGTCGACGTTGGTGATCGACAATTCCAGGACGACGGGGCAGCCGAGATGTTTGCCGGCCAGATCGACCATCTGCCGATGCGCGTCATGCAGCGGGTTAAAAGCACCCGGAAAGACGGCTTGGCCCGAAGGCTCCTGGCTGGAAAAGTGCGATGCCGCGCGCTCGGTCGAACCGAGCAGAAGATCGCTCCAGGAATCGTCGCCCGGGGGGACATCCACGCGTTCGGTAGCGAATCGCTCGCCGAATTCGGGCGCGAACTCGACCGCCGGTGATTCGTCGCTACGGTCGATATTCGCGATGGCGCCGAGCACCAGACCTGCTGATCTATCTTCTTCGTCAGCACGGCTGCGTCGCTGCTTGTTGAACTGCCAAGAAGCGACTTGTGTGCCGCGTGCCGTCTGCACGGCCACGTGTACCCGATGGGGGCCGCGTTTCTCTCGGTCGCTGGCCAGGCTGGCCGTGCAACCGACGCCAGCCAGCCGATACGGATCGTCGTCCGAAAGGTGGCGAGCTCGCTCGAAAGCGGCCATCGCGAGGGCGCGGGCCGTTGTCTCCGAACAGGACTGATCGGGCTGAAAGCCAAGATAATCGATCAGTGCATCGGCCGAGTAGGGCACGCTGGCTTCGAGAACCGTACGCGACGCCCCGGGCACGGCCAACAAATCGCCAATCGCCGTGCTGCCGCCACCGGTCACGGCCAGAACGACCCGCATCGGCCCGGCGTGGATTTGTTGAACGAGTTGTTCGCGGCTGGGGTTGATCACCGTACGCCATGCGGATGAATGCAAAGAGATTCAGCCATTGGTATCGTCGACGCGTCTTCAAAGCTCTTCGCGTGTTATTGCGATGTCCGGGTCTGCGTCCAATCCGGCAGAACGCCGGCGGGCCTCGTCCTCGTGCCACCCACGAAGGATGAGCGGCTCGTCCGAATCGCCAATCCCGTCCCAAATTTGCTCGACAAGCCTCAATCGGTCCGCGATGGGAAGTTGCTGGATTTGTTCGAGTGGAGCGTCCATACATCCATTGTATCATGCGTGATCGACCAGAATAGCCACCCGACCGCTAAACCATTTTATACTTTTTTTCGCGGAGCGGCCCAAGATCGGCCCACGCCGCTCGAAGTCCCTATTGTAGTGGGCGCTGGTGTAGTGCCCCGGATCGATGAGTGAGGTGTCCGCCGGGATTTGTGGAACAACCCGAGCCACACCGTTTTCTGTCGGAGGGTTAGGTTATGATCAAGAAAACATTGATGGCAGTCGGTGGATTGTCCCTGCTGGGCGTGCTGGTCTTTGGCCGCAACGTCTGCAGCTACGTCACGACATCCGCCGAGCGGGTCCGAGATTCGGTCCGCGAAAGCGTGCCGATCGGGTTCGAAATCGATCGGGCACGGAAGATGGTGCGCGACCTGGTGCCCGATATCCGGCGCTGCATGCACGTGATCGCCAAGGAAGAAGTCGAAGTCGAGCGGCTCGAAAAGCAGGTCGACGGAGCCGAGCAGAACATCGTCAAGGATCGGCAGGAGATTCAGCAGCTCGCGGCAGCCTTGAAGGACGATCGCAGCACGTATCACTTTGCCGGTCGGCATTACACGGCGGACCAGGTGAAGTCTGATTTGACACGACGCTTCGCCCGCTTTAAGACGAGCGACGCTACGATGGAAAGCAATCGTAACATGCTTGTCGCGCGGCAACGCAACCTGGATGCCGCACTGCTGAAGCTTGACGGCATGTTGGCCGCCAAGCGGCAACTGGAAGTCGACGTCGAAAACCTCGAGGCACGAATGAAGTTCGTTCAGGTGGCTCAGGCGTCGAGCGAATACAACTTTGACGACAGTCAGTTGGCCCGGGTGAAAGACCTCGTGGCCGACGTGCGAAGTCGCCTGGCGGTGGCCGAGAAGCTCGTCAACGCCGATGTAAAATATCACGACGAGATCCAGTTGGAAGCGGTCGACGCGGCCGAAATCCGCGACGAAGTGACCGAGTACTTTGGATGGGACCGGCCGACCGTCGCCAACGTGGCCCAGGCCAGTCATTAACCGTGCGCTATCCGTGTTTAGCGCACGTCGCTTGCGCGTGCGTGTTGCCTTCTTGGAAGAAAACAGCCGGCGAGGTAGGGTAATGATGAAGAGTACCTTGGGCCGACGAAATGCCTCGCAGGCAGATACCGTGGCGAAACGATCCAGTAACCAGCGATTCTTGTTGTGGATAGATGGCGTCGGAGGGTTTCTCACGCTGCTTGGGGAGCGGATTGTCGTGGGACAACCGAGCGCCGAAGGCGCCGTCGACCTGCCGATTCGCGCCGACCTATCGCGGCGGCACTGCATCATTCGCCGCGAGCAGGAAGGCTACGTGCTCGAACCAGTTCAAGCGCTCTCCAACCGCGAGATTCGTATCGACGCACAACGGATCGAGGGACCGACGCGGTTGGCCGACGGCAACGTGATCGACCTGGGACAGGGGGTCAAAATAAAGTTCAGCCAGCCGCATGCGCTCAGCGCCACGGCCCGGCTCGTTATGGTCAGTCACCACAAGACGCAGCCAACCGCCGATGCCGTGCTGCTGATGTCGGATACGTGCATCCTGGGCCCGAACTCGCACTGTCATGTTCCCTGCAAAGCCTGGCAGCGCGACGTGGTTTTGTACCGTCGAGACGACGACCTGATTTGCCGCACGCAAGGCCCGCTGGAGATCGACTCTCAGGCGACCGACGGCCATGCCACGATCGGCCGCAACGCACGAATCGAAGGCGAGGACTTCGCCATCCGTTTAGAATCGTTATAGCCGAAATTTAGCCAGCTCGCTTGCGAGTCGCTATAATGGGTTTTGCCTATGAGTCTGAACGCCACAAAAGTCAGCGAGGAAGGGAAACCGCTCGCCGGCGCGACGAAGTTCACGCACCCGAGCGGCTCGCGTCCGCTCGACGGTTATACGATCAAGCGCGGTGTCGGTCGTGGTGGGTTCGGCGAGGTCTACTTTGGCGAAAGCGACGGCGGAAAAGAGGTCGCGCTGAAGTTGATTCGCCGCAATCTCGAGGTCGAGCTACGTGGCGTGCGTGAATGTCTTAACCTGAAGCACCCCAATCTGGTCGGCCTCTACGACATCAAAAGCGACGACATGGACGATCGCTGGGTCGTGATGGAATACGTCTCGGGCGAAAGCCTCGAAGCGTTGATCGATAG
>CAUYYY010000250.1:0-3973 GCA_963577165.1 Planctomycetota bacterium
TTCAGCTCTGGGGACACGACAACAGTACAATGACCACCCGGGACCATCACCGCGTCGCCTGATGCGTGGTAGCCGTAGATGAAATCGATATACACCCAGTAATCGCCATTGTGCCGATCAACTTTGTACCTGTAATCGCAAGTGTCACTGGACTGTTGTTCGAGTTGGACTCGTGCAACATCAACGGCCTTCATGTCGTTGGCTGTGGGCGAGTAACCTTCTTTCGGACTCCACGCACCCGTAGATTCCAGCCCGCTACATCCGATGGCAATAATCACAAGGATGCACACAGAAGCAGAGAATGAAAGGTATGCGTGCATAATAGAACTCGAAATTGAGTGGCGATAGGTAACATAGTGTTTTTCATTCCACCGTGACGCTTTTGGCCAGGTTGCGAGGTTTGTCGACGTCGCAGCCGCGTAGCACCGCGATGTGGTAGGCCAACAGTTGGAGCGGAACGATGGCGACAATCGGCTGGAGAAACTCGGGAACCGCCGGGATGTGGATTACGTCGTCGGCCAGCGTACCAACACAGTCGTCGCCTTCGGCCACAACGGCGATCACCGGCCCGCCGCGGGCCTTGATCTCTTCCAGATTCGACAGCACTTTTTCGTAGACCGTGCCATGCGGCATGATGAAAACGCTGGGTGTCTCTTCGTCGACCAAGGCGATTGGCCCGTGTTTCATTTCGGCTGCCGGATAACCTTCGGCATGGATGTAGCTGATTTCCTTGAGCTTGAGGGAGCCCTCGAGTGCGATGGGATAATTGAACTGCCGGCCCAAGTAGAGAAAATTTTCGCAGGAGCAGTATTTGGCGGCGACGTGACGGACATGGTCGTTCATAGCGAGCACTTGATCGATTTTATTAGGCAGTTCCGACAAGGCGTCGATGACACGCAGACCCTCTTCGAAGCTAAGATGGTCCAGACGGCCAAAGTAGAGCGCCAACAGGGCTTGCACGACGCACTGCGACGTGAAGGCTTTGGTCGAGGCAACACCGATCTCGGCCCCGGCGTGTAGATAGACACCGCCGTCGGCCTCTTGGGCGATGGTGCTGCCAACCACGTTGCAGATGGCCAGCGTCGGGTGGCCTTTGCGTTTCATCTCGGTCAGCGCGGCCAGCGTGTCGGCCGTCTCGCCGCTTTGGGTAAGGGCAAACAGCAGCGTGTGGTCGCCAACCGGCGGATTGCTATAGCGGAGTTCGCTGGCGTATTCGACTTCGACCGGAATGCGGGCCAGCGCCTCGATCATGTACTCGCCGACCAGGGCCGCATGCCAGCTCGTACCACAGCCGGTGAGAATAAAGCGATCGATCGATCGAAGCTGTTGGGGTGTGAGCGTTAGACCGCCGAGCACGGCGGTCGCCTCGTCGCGGCTGAGCCGGCCACGCAGGGCGTTGCGAATCGCTTCCGGCTGCTCGAAGATCTCTTTGAGCATATAGTGCGGATAGCCGTCGAGATCGACGTCGGTGCTTTCCAGTTCGAGGAGCTTGACATCGGGCTGCACATGGCCTGAATCGCGATGGATCACGCGGAGGCTCTCGGCGGTGATGACCGCCAACTCGTGATCGGCGAGGTAGACGATCTTGTCCGTCTTGCCAACCAGCGGCGAGCCGTCGCTGGCGATGTAGTGTTCGTCTTGCCCGATGCCGATGACCAGCGGGCTGCCCAGTCGTGCGACGAGGACCACCTCGGGCCAGTCGCGAAAGACGACGGCCAGACCGTACGTGCCGCGGAGCTGCGCGAGCGCGTTTTGTACGGCGGCGATGAGTGGCTCATAGGGATCGCTGGCCGCGCCGGCGGTGTCGTCGTCGGATGCCTGCTGCTGGACCTTGCTCAATTCGTCGGCGATCAGATGGGCGATCGTTTCGCTGTCGGTCGCCGATTGGAAAGTATAGCCTGCCGATTCGAGACGCTGCTTGATGACGCGATGGTTTTCAATGACCCCGTTGTGGACGATGGCCAGCTCGCCATCGCCGCCAAGGTGCGGATGGGCGTTCGTGTCGGTGGCGGCGCCGTGCGTGGCCCAACGTGTGTGGCCGAGGCCGACCTGGCCCGGCGTGGGCGACCCGGCCAGGCAAGTGGCCAGTTCGTTGATGCGTCCGGCTGTTTTGGTAACGGCGAGCTCGTCATCCGCGGTGATGGTAACCAAACCCGAGCTGTCGTAGCCACGGTATTCCAGGCGGCGCAGCCCTTCGAGGAGAAATTCGCTGGCCGAGCCACGACCGGCGTATCCGACGATTCCACACATGCAAAAGCTCCAAAACCAGGGCACGAAACAGGACCCGACACCTCGGCACCATAATCGTAACGATTCAAAAACTGTTACGTAACGATCCCCGTCGGGGATCGCGCCGAATGTGGCAAAGCATCGTTTGTACCGGGCATTCTAACAAAGGGGCGACAAGGACCCCAGGACGGTGTTTTTTGTTTTTGCGGCATGGCGAAGCGATCTATCGGTTATGGTCAATATTGAGTATCACTCGGTCAGGAAATTCCGCCAATTCTCTTTTAGCCCAGGCCGCCAGGCCGGGAAAGAAGTCAGGGGGCAGAAAACAGCAGACAATGACCGCCGCACCATCCACACTTCGCAGTTTTATCGTGATTCCGGCCCGGCTCGAATCTACACGGCTACCGCGAAAGCTGCTCTTGCGCGAGACGGGCAAGTCGGTGCTGCAGCACACGTACGAGGCGGCCCAACGCGCTCGGCGGCCGTCGGGCGTACAGGTGGCGGCCGACGACGAGGCGATACTGCGCGAGGTGCGGCAGTTCGGCGGCGAGGCGGTGCTGACTCGCCGCGATTGCGTCAGCGGGACCGACCGAGTCGCCGAATTGGCTGCCAGGTTGGACGATGTCGATATCGTGGTCAATGTGCAGGCGGACGAACCCGAGATTTCCGCCGAAGCGATCGATCGGGTGATCGAACTGCTCGAAGATAATCTGTCGGCCATGATGTCGACCATCGCGGCGCCGATTCGCTCGCGAGCGCAGCTCGAGGATCCGGCATGTGTCAAAGTTGTTTTTAACCGTGAAGGTCGGGCGTTGTATTTTAGCCGGTCGGCAATTCCGCACGTTGCCGCGGACAGCGAGTCGCTCGACTTGCAGCTCGCAGCAGACCGGCCGCTGTTTCACCAGCACATTGGTCTGTATGCCTATCGTCGCGATTTCTTGTTGCGGTTGGCCCGGCTACCACGCTCGCCGTTGGAGCGGGCCGAAAATCTCGAACAGTTGCGAGTGCTGGAACTCGGAGAGACGATTCTGGTCGGCTCGATTCGCGAGGCCACCTGCGGCATCGATACGCCGGAGGATTACCAAGCATTCGTAGCGCGGCGGCTGGCGGGGTAAGTAATCTCTCTTTTAGCCCTGGCCGCCAGGCCGGAACAAAAAACAGGGGTCAGGGATCAGACGAGATGGGCAAGAAGGATCAAGGGCGGTGGTGCTTTTTGTTGGTAGACTACGCTCCGCGAGTTGCCTAGACTGCAAAGACCGAGGGCCGGTAGCTCAGTTGGTTAGAGCAGTCGACTCATAATCGATTGGTCGCAGGTTCGAGTCCTGCCCGGCCTACTATACACTTGTACACTATATCGCACGGCATCGCAAGCCCCTGCAAAACTGGGGCTTTTTGCTGCGCGCCCGGTTTGGGTTGCGAGTCGTCGCGGGCTGTTGCATGCGACTGCTGCGCCGGATTCTGCGCCGCTTCGATATTGCTCGGCTCACGGGATGCTTGGTCGAAGTGCTGGCTCGTGATCTGAAGATAATGCTTGCCAGCCACAGCACGAGTGTTACCAATCCAAGCACACACGACGTGGGCCGGGAACTTTTCCGCCAACTCCGTCTGCCGTGTCGCTCGCAGATTTTGAAACAACTTGGGCCCTGCTGACAACCCCCCAGCCTTTGTACCAGGTTGAGTGAGAGAATCGGGGTTAAGTAACTCGGCTGTGTTCTGGAGGCTGAGGCGTAGCCGAAGCCGGAAG
>CAUYYY010000251.1:0-3973 GCA_963577165.1 Planctomycetota bacterium
TTGCAATAGAGGCAAGGCGTAAAGACCAGCAACATCAGGCCCAACTCATGACAGCGGCCGCCGAAATGTTTGCAGACGAGTGCGTGAGCCAGCTCGTGCAGAATTTTGACCGAGGCAAGCGCAACCGCCAGAGCGGCGATGTTTTGGACCGTAAACAACGTGTCGAGCCGTGGCATACGGGCTAGCAGCGAATCGATCCGCAGCAGTATCAAAAGAGCAGCGGCCCCGCAGAGAAGTCCGACGATCGTGAGAAAGAATCGCGAGAAAAGTGGCCGGACCCAGAGATAGAGCCGGTCGAGAAACGGATCGGGATTGAGACCGCGGAAGCGGATGGCCAGCACGTTCGACATACGTTGCAGCAGCTCGCGGCGTCGCCGGCGCTCGCGTCGCTCGAGCATCGACGCGCCTTGGCCGACGGCCTCGGACAACAGAAGTCCTGCCTGGTGCATCTGAGCCAAGAAACGGTGCAAGTGATCGCTACTCAGTTGCCGGGGAGCGAATCGTTGATTGAAGGATTGTTTGATTTCGGCAACCGTGGTCGTACGGCCGTCGAGCAACTCGAGAATGGCATATTCGCCCTCGCGAAGATGAAAATACTTGAGGGAAACCGGATCTTTGATAACCCAATACGGCTCGCCCCCGTATCGCTGTGTGGTGATAACCAGATCGGGACGCATCCGCATCCGTAGCGGACGTCCGGCGATCGGCGGCGATGGGCGATGGTTGAGGGGCATGTGAAAAGGTCAAAGAGTGAAAAAGTTAAAGAGTCGAAAAGTTAAAGAGTGGTGAGTGAGTGGGTCAGTTGTCAATCAGTCGCTACGTCCTTCTTCAACGCGGCACGTGGCTCGATCGTCATGGTGCCACGCATGCCGGGACGAAGATGCAGTTGGCGGTTATCGATTTCGGCCCAGATGCGAACCTGACCGTTGACCGGGTCAATCTCGGGACTGACGAAGACGATATGGCCCTTGAACCGTCGCCGCGCTCCTTCCGTGTTACCTTTGTCCGTGTTACCTTTGTCCGTGTTGCCTTTGTCGAGGACAAGCGTCACGCTCCGCCCGTTCAGATCGTCCGTAAACTGATCGGCACGTAGAAAACCTTCGGCCCGCAATCGATCGAGCCGCAGAACACGGATCACCATCATCCCCGGCTCGACCCATTCGCCGCGGCGCCGGACGACCTGGGCGACCACCCCGTCGATCGGCGCCGTGATCCGCAGTCGCTCGACTCTGCCGCGTGCTTGGGCGATATCATTTTCTTTGAGTTGGAGAGCAGCCGTGGCCAGATCGAGCTCGTGCCGGGCCTGTTCAATCTCCAGTTCGCCGCGCTCGACCGACAACCGCAAGAAGTCGAGTTCGCTCTCTGAAACACTTTTGGGAAATTGTTTAGCCGAATCTTCGGCCCGCTTTAGCTCGGCCCGGGCGACCTCCAACGATTTGCTCGCCATCCGGATGGCGACGTCGTTCTCATTTTTTTGGCGGCCTAGTTCCAGCTCAAGCTGCATTCGGCGTTGGATGAGGCGCGCCTCCTGATCGTCGATCTGCGCCAGGAGCTGGCCCTCGCGGACCATTTGCCCTTCCACGGCGGCCATTTGGGTAAGCAATCCCGGCTCGCGGGCCGGAATTTCGACCTGTTCAACCAGACGAACCAAAACCGAGGGGACCACGATCGACGACCGCTCGGCGGCAAACGACCGCTCTTCGGAAAATAATCCGAGGGTCAAGACGATAATTGCGAAAGGGATTGATTTTAGCGCGATCATTTCAGAACCACCACTTGTCGAATGTTTCGATGAGCCCGCGAAGCCAGACATAACCGATCGACCGACGACCACATTGAAAATGTGTAATGACACCGGCCCCGGGACGTAGAGCCCCCGAACGTGGAGAATGGGCACCGCCGGCCTCCAGCGTTTCCCGGTCGAATCGCACGGTGACCAGCACACTCAGCGAGTCGAGGTCCGTGCCATCGCCATTCGTGCGATCGCTGTTCATGGCCAGACGGCCGACTTTTCCGTGATGGACGACACCCGGAGCCGTTTCGAGCAGGAAGTCAACATCAAGTTCGCCTCCAAGTTCGTCCTGTGCTCGCAGCATGTGGCCAACCTGATCGTCGGGCACACGGACTTCCAATACCCAAGGACCTTCAGAATCGGCGATGGTAAGCAGCGCTTGCCCACGCGTGACCGGCCGCGCGTCGAGCAACTGGTGGACATCCCAGGTGAGTACCTGTCCATCGATCGGGCTGCGCAGACGAAGTTCATCGTGCTGCTGCTGAAGGATCTTTTGCTGCCGAGCTAAGCCGCGAAGTTGCTGTTTGACTTCTTCCGCTTCGGCTGTTAGCCGCTGCTGTTGGGCACGTGACTGTGAACCGGTCGGCTGCTCGGTCAATCGACTTGTTTCGAGGGCAGTCAGCCGCTTGCCGGCCGTTTCTATTTCGGCCCAGACGCGTCGCTGTTCAAGCTCAAGTTGCGGATCGCGGAGCACGGCCAGCAGTTGTCCTGCCTCGACGAGGCTGCCGTGGTCGACATGGAGTTGATCAACGACACCAGCCGATGGAGCAAACACAAATTGACGCGACGCCGGCTGGAGCTCTCCGCGAGCACGGATCGTGAAATCGGTTTCTATCATTGCGAGGGCACAAGAGAGCGCAGCGACGGCTGCAAGCACAAAGAGCGTCTTGGGCAATTGCCGCAGGCGTAGCAACCAGCCGACACGTGAGAGCAACTGCCAGAGCGGCATCAACGGGATGTTTCGAACAGCGGTCGCGTTTCCCAGCGCGATGCGGCTGTGCGACGCGACGATCGCCACGCACTCGCGCTGCTCGGTGCTGATGCCGGCCTCAAAGTTTTCCACGACCAGCGCACCGAGCGGTCGCTCGCGCGAGCGACGTCCCCGGCCGACTGTCTCGGACAGAGGGATCACGGCCAGCATCCGCGCCTGGGACGCATCGAGATACGTGTTGAGAATCTGCTCGATTTTTGGGGCCGGCGGCTCGGCATCGCCGTCGACCCAAAGCGGTTCATTGGCGCGCACCAGCAGATGCGCCAGACGCTCTTGCGCCCGGACGAGGTGGGCTCGGCGGTCAAAGGTGTCGACGCCGCTGATGGCGGCGACGCGCGACCGCCCGCCACGTTGAATTAGTACGCTGACTCGATCGCAGCCAATCAAGTGCCGACCGTCATTGGCGATGGCCATTGCAGTTTTATCGAGGTCGAGCGAACCGTGGATCCGTTGTGCAAACTGGTCGAGTTCATTCCAAAGCGACTCGCGCCGTCGCAATTGGCGAAGTTGCTGGCTCTGATGAAAGTCGGCCGCCAGTTCGGCGATGGCGGCGAGGATTCTCAGATAGCCATCCTGTGCGGCCGGCGAAGCGCCGGATGGCAAAATGATTTCAAGCAGTGCAACCGACTCGTCATGTACACATACCGATACAAATGCCAACAGGTACGGTGTGGGGTTGCTCGTATCACGGTCTCCGCAGCGGGGTGGCACCAGGGTCGGTTTGCCACGACGCACGGCTTCGGCGAGCAGTTGTGCGTGTTGTCGTTGTGGTTTCGGATCGACTTGGTTCGCATCGTCGATGGAGAGCGCGGCCGACAAATTGATCTGATAGGCCAGTTCCATCTCGTCCTGACGGTTGATCGTCCACAGGGCACCGCCGACGGCGGCCAGTGAGCTGACCGCATGGTCAATCAGCTTGGTATGGAACGCCCGGGCCGAGATGGGCTGCTTCGAAAGCCTGGCGATTTCCTCGATCAGGCATTCGATTTCCTGCCACGTTTTCGCAGCGGAACCCTCGACAGCGGAACCCTCGTCGGAGGCGGCAAATTCGGAAGCGTGGGTGCGATCGTCCATATCCTTCCATTATAGCTTCGAGGTCGCAAAATCGGGGCGTTAGCTTTGTATGTAGCTGCAGTGGGTGCCGGGGTCGGAGCCTAGGCGACGGCCCCGACGGCTGGCATCTCGGGGCC
>CAUYYY010000252.1:0-3950 GCA_963577165.1 Planctomycetota bacterium
AGGGCCAGCATGAGCGAAAGGAAGTTGATCTTCGACCAATTGATCTTCGAAATACTCTGATCGCTACGCAGACCGGCAAACTTCGACTTAGGATGCGTGCCCGGTTGCAAGACATCGGCGCCAGATGTTGGAACGGGCGTGTACGTCGTCGTGCTCGACCCGTCTTCATTGTGCTCGGTTTTTGAGCTCCAAAGAACCACTTCGCTTTTTTGCAGTACCGAAAGAAACTCGATCGGTCCGAGCGGCCCTGTCTCCTTCATATCGTCGGGTAAGCGACTGACATGCCCGACCGGCCTGAGATCGGTCTGGCCTTCTCCTGTTCCTTGTGGCAGACCATTTACCAGCTTTTCACCGCTGGCCGTGATCGTGACTGTCTGCTCGTTACTCGCCCGCGGGCTCTCGTCCACGTGCAGTCCGCGATAGAGGATCATCACCACCAACACCGCCGTGAAGATCAACAACAGCGAACCCTTCATGAACTGAACATAGGTTGTCGAAACCATGCCCGCGGTGACCACGATCAGCACGACCACCACGCCGACCAGCAGCACACCGGCGTAGTGAGGAAAACCGAGCAACGGCTTAATCAGCGCACCAGCGCCAACCATCTGAGGGATGAGATAAAATATGCTCACGACCAGCGTACTGATAGCGGCCGAGAGTTTGATGCCTCGCGAATGAAATCGGCTATCGAGTGCGTCGGCGAATGTGAAACGCCCCATCCTCTTCAGCGGTTCGGCAATGACCAGTAGCGCCACGACCCAGCCGGCCAGATAGCCGATCGAATACAAAAAACCGTCGTAGCCATAAAAGGCGATCATCCCGCATATGCCAAGAAACGAAGCGGCGGAGAGATAGTCGCCGGCAAAAGCAACGCCGTTGACGAACCACGGTATCTCGCCACCCGCGGCAAAGTAGCCGGCTGCCGACTTGGTCTTTCGAGCGAAGTAAAAGCTCAAGGCCAGGGTGATCACCACAAAGAGCAAAAAGACGCCGACAGCTACCGGCGAGGCATCGTAAATCATCGCGATTGCTCCTGACCGTCGGCCGCGCTCGGTCCGTTACGCGTTGATCGACAAAGCCACGCGTATACCAGAGCCAAGACCAGAGCCAGCACGATCAGTCCCACGCCGTAGAGGACCGCCAAGTTGACACCCAGCAGCGGCACGGTATCCATCACCGTGGGCTTAAAAGCGTTCAGACCCACATACGTGCTGTAAACGACTACGTACATGAGGAAGAGGATCACCCCGTTACGGGCATTACGTGCGGAGATTTCTTCCGTTTCGTCGTCGGCCGGCCCTTTGTCGTTGACCGGCGCTGACGACGAGAAATGGTCCAGACCTGCCATGCTTGCTCCCCTTGATTTGTATAAGAGGCTAAGCAGACAAGATCGCCAGCCGACTGTCAAGCAGTTTCACCCGATACTCTCTCATTTAACTGACGACGTTTAGCGGGGCCGCTTGCGAACGCGTGTTTAGCCTCGCTTGCGGACACGAGACGCCGCGTGGGCCTCGTAGAACTCGGCCCACCCCGCACTCTATTCCAACCCAAACGCACCGGCCGACGGAATGTCCAGATGATGCCGCCGCTTCAGCCGGTTGTGTGGTAGGAACCGCGGCTCGATCAGCAGTGCCACGCTCACGTTGCCCCGGCTCGGGTCGATCTTCGCACCGACGGTGACCAGCAGCGACTCGCCGATACGGGTGATCGAAAAACTCTCGCCGATGTTGCCGGTCGGACCCAAGTCGAGCGTCGCGCCAAAGGTCGAGACCCATTTGGGACTCATCCGATAGGCATAGCTGGCGGCCAACACGTCGCTCGAAACGGGCCCAGCGATCGAGCGATAACCGAGATACAAGTTGCCGCGCGTCGGACGGTTTAAGAATCCGCCGACCGAGACGGTCCGCAGCCCACCGCCGAAGAAATCGAACCCACCGTCGGAGACCAGCGTCACACGATCGCCAACGTGCCAACGAAAATCGTAGTTGGCCAGCCCAAACTCTTGTCCGAAGTTGTCGCGACCCTCCTTCGGATAGTAGGCCAGGTTCGTGTCGAGTGTGATCCAGTCGATGATTCGCTCTGCGCCGCTCATGCCACGTTTCGTTTGCCAACGTTGTCGGGCACCGAGCCGCAAGATGGTCAGATCGTCCGCCACTTCCGTCACGGGCGAGGTGACCATGCCGCCCAGACCGCTGCGAATCGCATAGAATCGCGGATCGTACTTGGCCGGATAGGGCGCGCCCGGTGCGAGCCCGTAGGTCGTGCTGAAAAACTGTGCCCGAAACGCTTCGATCGCATCGTCGTCCAGTGGATCGTAGAGCGGCAGCATTGTCACGTCGCGGTTCGATTCGGCGAATGAAAATTCGGCGTCGAACACCACTTTGTGCGCAAGTCCATTGATATTAAGGATCGGGTTGCAGACGGTCGGGTCGACGCGCCACATTGGCAGACTGGCCCGCGCTCCGATCTGATAATAAAATCGCTGCAAATCGTCGCCGGTCAGATCGCCGCCCCAATGGGCGAACTCGGCCAGCGCGTACGGCACCACCTTGGCCGGGCCGATTTCCAACGGCAGATCGATCTCTTGACGTGTTGAGAACCGCTCCCCTTCGACCGGGGCAAACCACGGCATCAGCTCGAACGGCTGCATCTGACTGGCCGGCGGCGGCGTGGCCGTGCGGAGCCGGGCGTAGGCGGCCGTGCTATGCTCGAACCAGGTGAGCCGATCGCCAAATAACGGTTGGCCGAGCCAGAAGTGATCGACCCGCGGCAGCCACTCGGTCTGGGTAAAGAAGTCATTCACCCGCCCGCCGGCTAGCACGGCCCACGACTGATTGTCGAGCGTCTGTCGCAACTCTAGATCGGTCGTCTGATCGTTGAGCGTGTCCCACTCGTGCTCATAATACTGCTCAAGAAAGTTGTTGTCGCTGATCAGTCCGACCTGGCCCGTCACTTGCATCGTGTTGGAAAGATGCTGGCGGTGTTGCCAAAAAATGCGGCCACGATATTCCTTGTCGGGCAGCACCGCTCGGCGGCCGCGTCCCAAATTGTCGAGCCCATGGTCATCGATGCCCCAGGCGTCGAACGTGCCGTAGGTGGGCCCATCGAATCCGAGGAACTGGTCACGTTGATATTCGAACGTCGTGCCATGCCCCAGCCCGCGGCGGTCAAGCCAGTCGAGGCTCACGTTCCACTCGGTACCCTCCGGGCCCTGAATGCCGAGCAATTGATAAGCATCCAGGCCGATCATCAACTGGGTGCCGAAGATGTTGTCGTTGCCGAGCTTCAGATCGTTGATATAGTAGGTCGGCTTCTGCAGGTCCGTGGCGATTGTCGGCCAGTAGAGCACCGGCATGCCGCCCACGTACAGAAAGTTGTTGCTCGACGTGGCCAGCCGCTGGTGCGTGTAAAGTGGCTCGCCATCGGTGTTGGTTTGAGCAGTGCCGGTGGCCAGATCGATCAGTGGCTGCTGAATGTCTTGGTAGGCAATCGTCCCGCTTTGGAAATGATAGCTCGGCTCGCCCATTCGACTGGTCGTAAGTAAACCGCCATAAGCAACCATCTGACTCCGATCGAGTATCCGTATCGCATCCGCCTTGAGCCGGACCAGTCCGCGATACTCGGGCACGGGCGTAAGCAGATCGGCGCTGAGGATAAGGCCGATCTGCTTTTGCACGTCGTAGTACATACGATCGGCGTGAATGATCGTATCGCCCTGGCGAAAAACAATGTTACCCTCCAGGTACAGTTCCAGCGGCAGATTGTCTGGCTGCATGTTGTCGGCGCCGAGCTGCATGACGTTGCCCTCGGCCCAAATCACCACGCGATCCGTCGAGATGTCGAGCGTGCCGATGCCTGGTACACCGTCGATCAGGATCGTAATGCCACCGCTCAACATCCCGATGCTCGAACGGCCGTCGGGCGTGAACTGAAAGTCACCGTCGGGT
>CAUYYY010000253.1:0-3913 GCA_963577165.1 Planctomycetota bacterium
TTTGATAGAGCAGGTCGCACTCGCACCAGCCGGCCTCGGTATGTCTCGTTACGTTTGAACCCTAGACCCTAGAGTGTTATTGAATGAGTGTCGGCGAAGGCAGTGGCACGGAATTTCTGACGATGCGAGGACGGGATTATCCCTCGATCCGTCAGTTTACTGTGTTTTTGGAAAACCGTGTCGGTCAGCTTCTCGAAGTGGTTCGCCGCTTCGAAGGCAGTAACGTGCGTATCGTGGCGCTGTCGATTTCTGAATCCACCGAATGTGCGTTTGCCCGTTTCGTACTGAGCGATCCCGACCAGGGACGGGAAATCTTGGAGCGTGCCGGACTGGCGATTGTCGAGTCGGAACTGATCGGCGTCGAGCTTCCCGACGTACCCCAGCCGCTTTTGCGATTATGTACGGCGCTTTTGCAGGCGGAGGTTAACATTACCCAAGTTTATCCGCTGCTGGTGCGACCCGGTGGGCGACCGGTCGTGGCCGCCATGGTCGACAACATCGAGATGGCCTCTGAAACGCTCCTCAGCAAAGGCTTTACCACGATTACCGAAGGTGATCTGTCTCGACCTGATTAGTGCGAGTCGCACAGACATGAGGTGCGAGTCTCACGGACAAGCCCCACCTCCTATTCTCGAGTACCCCATGTCGATCCAGGTTATATGTCTCGGCTGCCATACTCGATTCAAGGTTAGCGAAAAATTCGCTGGCAAATCGGGTGCCTGTCCGAAGTGCAAAGGATCCATTCAGGTTCCCGCGGCAAGTGACGAAGTTGTTATCCACGAACGAGAGTTTGAGGCGGGAGCAAAAGACGCGCAGGGACGCAACGTCCTGAAACCCGTTTCGCGTAGCGACACGGCTTTCAACCCGCTCGTTATGGCCGGTGTTGCATGTGCCATCCTCGTGATCGCCGTCGTGGCGTTTGCCTTACGCTCAGCGGTCGGCCCGGATCTTTGGCTGATGGCTGCCGGGGCGATGCTTATCGCGCCGCCGCTCGCCTGGGCAGGCTATTTTTTCCTCCGCGACGACGAGTTGGAAGGATACCGTGGCGCCAGTCTGGCCATGCGAACCACCCTCTGTTCGTTGGCCTACGCCGGTTTATGGGGCGTTTATTGGTTTCTGTATCCGCTGCTTATCGGAGATACGCCGTTTGAAATTTGGAATGTGTTCTCGTTGCTCCCTTTACTGGCGGTGGGTGCCGGCGCGGCGTATATCTGTTACGACTTGGACTTGGGCGGCGGTTTTTTTCACTACAGCCTGTATGTGGTCGTAACGATCCTCCTGCGCATGGCGGTCGGGCTGCCCGCGCTCGGACCCTAAATAGGACGAGTTGGTTTATGTCATCTCTCTGCGAGCTACCGGAGGTTGCCGGGCTGGACGCACAAAGCGGCTTAGTACGGATTCCGCCCGAGCTCGACATCCCGCTCACAGGACGTGTTCGCCAGTTGCTCGACACGCCCGAGTTTCGGCGACTAGGAAAAATTAGCCAACTGGGGTTGGTTGGACTGGTCTATCCGGCCGCGAATCATTCACGTCTCGAACATTCGCTGGGCGTCTACCGGTTGGCGCTTCTCTATCTGAAACGACTGTCAGCGGACGATCGTTTTGCGGAGGTCATATCGGTCAAAGATGCGGAGCTATTCGTGGTTGCCGCGCTGCTTCACGACTTGGGCCATTGGCCCTTCTGCCATCTGATCGAGGATATGGGGCTACCGAGCGTGCCCACCCACGAATTGTTCGCCAACAGTTTTCTTCTGGAGGGAGAAATTGCGGACGCTCTGCGAGACGACTGGGGAATGAATCCGCGCGATATCGTGGCGCTGCTCTCGGGCAAACCGCGCGACCGCAAGTCGCGGATACTGCAAAGCATGTTGTCCGGACCGATCGACATCGACAAGATGGATTACCTGCTCCGCGACAGCCTGCACGCGGGCGTGCCGTATGGGCGAAACTTCGACCAAACACGCCTGATACGCAGCTTGTGTTTGAGCGCCTCGGGCGACTCGCTGGCGATCAGCGAGAAAGGGAAGACGGCGGCCGAGATGATGGTTTTTGCCCGCTATGTCATGTTTAGCGAAGTCTATTGGCACCATGCGGTGCGCAGCGCGACGGCCATGCTGCAACGGGCATTCTATCTGCTGCATGGGCAGATGGATTTAGATCATCTGTTTCGGTTGACGGAAGAACCGATGATCTGCGAGTTGGTGGCGGCCGGCGAGGGCGGACCGGCGGGCGAATTGCTCGAAGGCCTTTTCGGACCGGTTCGCCGGATTTATAAGCGACTGGCCCAGTACAGCGTTTTCGAATCGCCAGAGATTTGCAGCTGCTTGGCTCGTCGGCCCTATCCTTGGCTCGTCGCTTGTGCCGAACAGTTGTCGATGATCGTCAGCGGCGTACTCTCGCGAGTCGTCGCGCCACACGAAATCTTGTTCGACGCTCCGCCGGTCAAGCGCGAAGTGGAATTCAAAATCGACGTCTACTTCGCCAAGAAAGACCGATATCGGGCACTGGGCGATATCTCGCCCGTCGTCCGAACATTGGCCAAGCAGCAGTTCGACGACTACGTCAAGCGGGTGCGCATTTTCGTTCATCCACGAATCGCCGAAGACATGCGCCGCATCGACAACCTGGTCGAATTGGTGCAGCAGGCAATCGACCGTATGGAATAGCACAACGGACAAGAAGCGATCCGCGATCACGCGGCCCAAGAAATTGGGCCGCGTTTTTTCGTCGTCCGTTCGCTACGCCGTCAGGCAACCATCCGGATCAATCGCGATTTGCCCTTCACCCCCAGGAGAAACTCTTCAAAGATGCGCATATCGAGGGCCGAAGCCGACTCTGCCTCCGGATGGAATTGGGTGCCGAAGGCAAACCAGTCTTCGCAGGTGCTTTCGATCGCTTCGACGATGCCGTCCGGACAACGGGCCGTGACTTCGAAACCAGGAGCGACCTCATCCACCGCCATGTGGTGCATGCTGTTTACCCGCAACTCACCGTCGCCATAAACGTGCTCCATCAAGGAACCGGGCGTTAACTCCAGGCCATGGCGGTGCTCCGGATCGAGCGGATCTCTGTGCGGTAGTGAACCTGGCATGTCTTCCGGAATATGCAGGAAGAGATTTCCTCCCTGAGACAAGTTCAGCAGTTGCATGCCCACGCCGACGCCAAAGACAGGCATTCTTCTCTCGGCAATCATCGCAATCAGCGCTCGATCGAACATCTCACGGCGTGGGTCGAGCGGTCGGACCGTCGGATGTAACATGAAGCCGTCGCGGCGAGGATCCAAATCTCCACCTCCGACGAGAATCACGCCGTCGAGCATGTCAAGCAAACAAGGTAGGTCGGCCGGTTCCGCCAGGGGCGGGATCACGACCGGAACGCCTCCCACTTCCGAAACGGCGTCATAGTAAGCTGTCGCAAGATAGCTGAACGCCGGGGTCTCATTCTTTGCCGAACGAAAGTCAGCGTTTAATCCAATCAGAGGCTTCTTCGACATGGCTTTACACTCCTTTGCAAATGTCTCTGCACTATGTACATGACAGAAACGGGGTACACAACGGAAACGGATTCCGAGCAGACCAGGCATCGACGCAGTGACGAGGATCCGAGTCAGGATCACACCGGCAGATCCACGCAAAGCATAGGGTACGAAGAAAATTCCCTGAGCGACGAAGAGCAACCACACGATCAGCGTGCTTGCGATACCCGCCCAGAACGGGTTCCCAGCCAGAACTGGATCCCATCCAAAACGGGGCCACACAAACATCGTGATTCGACGGTTGGCTTTTCGTGGTGTGCGAGGCTTCCGCCAGCCGCTATTTCCAAAATTTCCGGAAATGCGCCGATCCGACTTCCTTATCGCGATGCCTCGTAAACTCCCTTCGGGTTGTGCCGTGTCAATCGGCAACAGGAATGC
>CAUYYY010000254.1:0-3908 GCA_963577165.1 Planctomycetota bacterium
ACTCCGCACCGATTACCTAAGCGACTCCCGGCCAATCAAGCCATTCTGGTCCCGATGGCAAACCGACCACACCGGTTCAAACCACTATCAAATAGCTGGCTGAAATCACAATCCACGGAATGCACCCCAAATCGTGCAACCAATCTTACGTCTTTCCCGGCTTGGCGGCCTGGGATAAAATCAGCCAGCCAACAGCCCTCGACCCTTGACTCTTGTCCCTCAATCCTCGACTCCTATGCTTTTCAACACCGACGACCGAGCGCTCTTTCGACGCGTGTGGCAACTCGCCTGGCCCACGGCAATTTACGGTGCGCTCGAGCTAACCGTTGGGCTCGTCGATCTGCTGATGGTCCGACCGCTCGGGCCAAGCGCTACGGCCGCTATCGGCATCGGCCGGCAGGTGACGTTCCTTGTCGAGGTGTCAGCAATGACCATCTCGATCGGCGTCATCACGCTGGTGAGCCAGGCGATCGGCGCCGGCGCGACGGCTCGCGTCGAGGCGATCGTTCGCCAGAGTTACCGGCTGGTCCTGCTGTTCGGTTTGCCCGCCACGCTGCTGGGCGTTGCCATGAGTCGTCCGCTGTTGGTCGCCATGCAGGCCGAGCAGAGCACGATCGACGCAGGCGCACCCTACTTGCAGATCTACTTTCTCGGACTGATCTTCCTGTGGGCAAACCTGATCGGCACAGCCATCTTCCGCGGCGCCGGTAACATGCACACACCGCTCAAGATTGCGCTGGCTGTGAACGTGCTGAACATCACGCTGAACTACCTATTTATTTACGGTATCGGGTCACTGCCCGCTTTCGGTGTTCAAGGCGCGGCGATCGGTACGGTCGTGGCACGCACCTGTAGCGCCGCGATGTATCTATGGCTCCTCCACCACGGTATCGACCATGTGCGTCTGCGGTGGCGAGTCACGACGGGCGACGAGACCGACAAAACGACTCAGCCCATCGCCAAGTTCGATTGGGCGCTGACCGGCCGCATGTTGCGAATTGGCGGGCCGATCGCTGTCTCGGGCGTCGTGCGAAATGGGTCCCGGCTGTTCTTTCTCGGCGTCGTCGGTCTCAGCTCGGCCGGCGTCGCGCTGCACGCGGCGGTGGGTATCGGCTTGCAGGTGCGGCTCCTGAGCATCGTACCGGCCGTCGCCTTTCAGATCGCCATCGCGACGCTCATCGGACGGGCCATCGGACGTGGCGATCTCGCTGAGGCGGAGACGATCGGCCGCCGTATGGTGCTGCTGCTGAGTGTACCGATGCTCGCCGTGACCGGATTTGTGTTGGTGTTTGCCCAGCCATTGGCCCAGTTGTTCGTCGCCTCGACGGAAACTGCCCGGCTTGGTGCGGTGGTTTTACGCTGGTTTGCCGTGGCACAGTTTTTCAGTGCCCTGAGTATCATCACGCAAGGCGCGCTCGTTGGCGCCGGCGATACGGCTCCGACGATGCGTTACACAATTCTGTGCCAATGGATTGTCATGTTGCCCTTGGCTTACGGTCTGTTGGTGCCCCTGGAATTCGATCCGGTTGGGCCTTTGGTGGCGTGGACCGTGGCGCCGATTTTGGCACTCACGCTGATGCAACGCCGGTTCCATAGCGGTCGTTGGAAAACGATACGAGCGTAGCAGGTTTGGCCCGTAAACCTTCAGCACCCCGGCTGCTAGCGAAAGTTACAAGTTGTCGGTAGACAACAACGCAGCAGCCGGGGTGCTGAAGGTTTACGGGCCTGAAATGACCGTTGAAATTCTGCAAGTTGCTTGACAGCACCCCTGGATTTGCTATCATCCCCTTGCCTGTGTGCGTAAATATGTAACTGATCGCTCATTAAAGGGAGCTCGCCGTGTCCGCTTATATCACGTGGTTTCGATATTTGTCCGTCGCAGGGGTTGGTTTCTCCTCTCTCGCGATCGCTTTGCTGTTGACGGTGCCAGGCTGTGGAGAGCCGAGCGATGACTCCGCGGCCCCGGAAACCGAATCCGACGCACCGGCCGAATCGCCGATCACCATTCCCGAAGAACCGGCTGCCGAGACCGACGAAGCGGTGGCTCCCGCAGATGAGACATCCGCGGCGCCGGCTCCTGCGGAAGAGACATCGGCGACGCCCGAAATCGAGTTGGTTGCGGCGACCGACGATTCGCCTGTGGTTGGTGCGGTTGAGAGTGACGATCTACTCAGCGCGGCCAGCAACAACTCGAACTGGTTAATGTATGGCCGAACGTACGACAGCCAGCGTCATAGCTCGTTGAAACAGATCAATAAAAAGAACGTTGCCCAACTCATTCCGCTATGGACATTTCAGACGGGCGTGCTGGACGGTTTCGAGTGTTCGCCGCTGGTGATCGATGGCGTGATGTACATCACGACGCCGTGGAACCACGCCTACGCGATCGATTGCCTGACCGGCTCGCAACTTTGGCACTATCAGAAATCGCTGCCAGAGAACCTGGCTCTTTGTTGCGATGCGGTTAACCGTGGCTTCGCGGTGTGGGGCGACCGACTCTATATGTCGACGCTCGACGCACATTTGGTTTGCCTGGACAAGAACACGGGCGAAGAGATTTGGGACGAGGAGATCGTCGTCTACGATGACGACGGGAACGAAGAGCGAGAGATTTATAAGATGGCCTACAGCGCGACGGTCGCCCCGTTGGTCATCGATGGCAAAGTGATCATCGGGATCAGCGGCGCGGAATACGGCATTCGCGGCTTCATCGATGCCTACGACGCGGAAACCGGCGAGCGGGTTTGGCGGTTCTACACCGTGCCGAGCGCCGACGACAAATCGGAACATGCCCAAAACGCGATGAAGAGTTGGGAGGGCCAGACCTGGCTGACCGGTGGCGGCTCGGCCTGGGTCACGGGCACCTATGACCCCGAGTTGAACACGTTGTACTGGGGCATCGGCAATCCTTCGCCCGACTTTAACGGCGAGGTCCGACCGGGCGACAACCTCTATACTTGCGCAATCGTGGCGCTCAATCCGGACGACGGCACTTACAAGTGGCACTTCCAAGCCAGCCCACACGATGTCTGGGACTATGACGGTGTGAACACGCCAGTGCTGGTCGACATTCAGCAAGACGGAAAAACGGTCAAGGCTTTGATCCAGGCGCACCGCAACGGATACTTTTATTGCTTGAACCGAGAGAACGGCAAGTTTATTTATGGCAAGCCGTTTTGCGAAGTAACCTGGACCGACCGCAACCAGGGCGCCGATGGGCTCGATCCAGAAACGGGCCGGCCCTTCGTCAGCGATGCGGCCATGCCGACCGACGAGGGTGTTCGCGTTTGTCCCGGCGCGGCGGGTGGGAAAGAGTGGAACCCGATGGCATATCACCCGGGGACCGGTTACGCCTACGTACCGGTAATTAACAACTGTGCCAAGTTTACCTCGGGCAAAGCGTTCTTCATCAAGGGTCAGCCCTACTGGGGAAGCTCGTTGACGTTGATCGACAACGAGGCATCCGGTGCATTCAAGGCCATTGACGTTGCCAGCGGCGAAGTCAAGTGGCAGGTCGACACACGCTCGCCGATGGTGGCCGGCGTGTTGACCACCGCGGGCGGACTAGTATTCACCGGAGATGCCGAAGGGTTCCTCAGCGCCTACGATGCCGAGACGGGCGACGTGCTCTGGAACTTCCAGTGTGGGTCGGGCCATCGTGCGTCGCCGGTCACCTACGCGATCGATGGTCGACAGTACCTGGCCGTCTGTGCCGGCTGGGGCGGGTGGACGGCCGGCTTCGCAGGCGATGGCGCCCCGTGGCTCCGCGATTCGCGGCGTGGCAACACGCTGTTCGTCTTCGCCCTGCCCGAGTGACGTTTGGGTGGCTGGGGCAAAGCCTAAGCGCCGCCCCAGTTGTAGGGTGGGCCGAGTTCCACGAGGCCCACGCGCATTAGATACCGCGTGGG
>CAUYYY010000255.1:0-3891 GCA_963577165.1 Planctomycetota bacterium
ATAATCGCTAGGAGCACTCCGGCAAAAAACCGTGGCATCGGAGCAGGTGATCTTCCAATTGGCATATGTTTTTCCTCCGTGGGTGCATGATAGCAAATGCGTTCTTTCGTTATCACCTACATGCTGATCTGTTATCTGCTGATCTGGGCAGGCTTCGCCGCCGTCTCGACGAATGCCGCAGCTCAATCTATCCCAGCCGAGCGGCAAATGCTGTATCGCGAACAGGCACTCGATGTTTATGACCCATTCACGGCGGAGGAGATGTGGAAGCGGATCAAGATCCCGCCGTCCCCGGCCCTTTCTCCGGCCCAAGCGCTCAGATCGTTCCAAGTGTCACCCGGGTTTCGCATCGAGACGGTCGCGGCCGAGCCGCTGATCGAAGACCCGGTGATGTTCGAATTTGATCCCGACGGTCGCATCTGGGCGGTCGAGATGCGCGGCTATATGCAGGACATTGACGGCAGCACCGAAGGCGACCCCATCGGACAGATCGTCGTGCTGGAAGACACCGACGGCGATACGTTTATGGACAAGTCGACCGTCTTCTTGGGCTCGCTGGTCATGGCCCGCACGGTGTCGTTTGTCCACGGCGGGGTGCTCATCCAGGAGCCGCCAAACGTGTGGTTCTGCGAAGACACCGACGGCGATCTGAAGTGCGACCGCCGGCGCCTGGTCGGCCAGCTTGGTGTGCCGAGTGATCCGCAGCACATCGACAACGGGCTGTTTCACGCCATGGATAACTGGATGTACAACGCCTCGTCGAGAGTGCGGCACAAGTTCATCGACGGAACGTTGATTGAGGAAGATACGATCTTTCGCGGACAGTGGGGCATGAGCCAGGACGACTACGGACGTTTGTGGTACTGCTACGAAGCCAGACCGATACACGTCGATCTGGTTGCGTCCGAGCTAATGTATCGAAACCGGAATTTTCAGCACAGGCTGGGCGGCGGCCGTAATTCGTATGGCTTGAATGTGTCCTTCGGCGAAGCGGCTCGGGAAGTCTATCCCACTCGCGTGACGCCCGGCATTACGCTAGGTGGACGGGAGCTGCGTGATGACGGAACGTTACGTACCTTTACGATGGCGGCAGGAATAAGCATTTATCGCGGCGATCAGTTTCCGCCGGAATATGATGGCTGCGCGGTAATCCCCGAGGCAGCCGGCAACCTCGTGCGCCTGGCCAAGCTCACGAGCGACGACGGCGTCCAGCTGAACTGCAGCAACTATTTTTTCCAGCGAGAATGGGTGGCTTCGACCGACGAGCGGTTCCGGCCGGTATACAGCCGTACTGGTCCCGACGGCTCGGTATATATTTGCGATATGTACAAGGGCATCATGGAACACACCGTCGGCCTGATGGCGTATTTGCGTCGTTACATCGAAAAACAGGGATTGGAACAGCCAGTCGGGCTGGGCCGTATCTATCGCATCCGCTACGAGGGTAAACCGCTGGGCAAAGTGCCCAAGTTGTCGACAGCAAGTTCCCCCCAGCTCGTCGAACACCTCTCGCACGCGAACGGCTGGTGGCGTGACACCTCCCAGCGGCTGTTGGTCGAGCGCAAAGCGGTCGATCAGACAAGGGCGCTGGGCAAACTGGTCACCGGCGGCCAGCAGCCGTTAGGACGGCTCCACGCGCTGTGGACGCTCGAGGGCATTGGCCAGTTGGACTGGACAATCATCCGCGCCGCCCTGGCCGATCGAAACGCCATGGTCCGGGCGACGGCCGTGCGTCTTGCCGCGCGATTCGCGGAGAGCGACGACGGCCCAGAGGTGCTGAAAAAACTCCTGGGAATGTCTGCGGACGATCGGCCCATGGTCCGGCTGCAACTGCTCTTCTCGCTGGGCGCTTTCCGCGATGCCAAGGCGGAACGGGTGATGGCCGACATCGTCAGCCAACACCCCGGTGACATCTTTCATGCGGCGGCGGTGAGCGGTTTGGAAGGACGCGAACTGGAATTCGTCGAGCGATTGCTGAACCAACCCCAGTGGCAACAGGAAAGCGATGACAAACGCGGACTGCTGGCCATGCTTGCCATGACCGTGTTCAACGAGCACGATGCCAAACGCGTCAGCCGTTTGCTGGCACTGATTTCTGCCCAGCACGACGAACGGGCATGGCGACGCGACGAATTATTGACCGGCGTTCTCAGCTCGCACTTCAGCCGAGCCAAATGGCCCGAGCCGTTGGCCCTGCCACAGCGACCAGAACTGTTGGAAAAACTTCGCAGCGCAAAAGACGACGCGCTCGACGAAATCACCGACCGGCTGGCGCGCATCGTCACTTGGCCGGGTGACACGACCGTGCGGCCGCAAAAGCCAAATCCACGTCCGCTCACCGACGCCGAACAAAAGCAATTTGCACTGGGCCAGGCGATTTTCGCGGTCACCTGCCACGCTTGCCATCACCACAATGGCCAAGGTCAAGCGGGCAAGGCGCCGCCCTTGGTCGAATCCGATTGGGTCAACGGTCCGCCGGAGCGGCTGGTGCGTATCGCGCTGCAGGGCGTGGCCGGCCCCATCAAGGTCGGCGGACAGGATTGGAATCTGGCCATGCCCGGCTTGGGGCAGTCGTCCGTGTTCAGCGACCAGCGAATGGCGGCCGTGTTGACGTACGTCCGCCGCGCTTGGGGCAACTGGGGCGATCCCATCCAGCCGGACTTCGTCGCCGAGGTGCGCCAGCGTACGGCCGGGCGCACCCAGATGTGGACGGCGGCCGAGCTGATCAACCCGGACGAAGGCCAGCCGACTCCGCCCACCGACATCGATTCACCGGTCACGCCGTACGATCCAATGGTCAAGTACCGCGACGCGCTAGACGGCGGCGACGCCGAGCGAGGTCGAGTCCTTTTTCATAGCAACCTGCAGTTGCGATGTCCGGCGTGTCACATCATTGGCCAAACGGGTGGGGGTTTTGTGGGGCCGGAGTTGTCGGACGTCGGCTTGCGGGCCGAGCGCCCGTACTTGCTCGAATCCTTGGTCAAACCCAGCGCAAAAATTGTCGAAGGATTCGAAACCATCGTCATTGTGACCAGCGACGGCAAAAACGTTTCGGGAACCCTGATTAAGGAGGACGACGAACAGATCGTGATTGCCCCGCCCACGGGCGGCAAGCTGACCGTGGCAGTGCCGGACATCGAAGCGCGTTTCGCCTCGCCTGTCTCCAGCATGCCCCCCGTCGCGGAATTGTTCACGCCCGAGCAGATAAGCGACCTGATAGAGTATCTTTCGACGCTGAAAGAACCGACGCCGAAACAACCGCCTCGCTAGCGGTATCTCAAGCACTCGCACGATCTGATACACTGACTCAATGCGTTCAATCGTCATCACCTCTTTGCTGATCTGTGCAGGCTTCGCCGCGATCTCGTCGAATGCCGAAGCTCAATCCATCCCAGCCGAGCGACACATGCTGTATCGCGAACAGTCGCTCGACGTGTATGAGCCGTTTAAGGCAGAGGAGATGTGGAAGCGGATCAAGATCCCGCCGTCCCCGGCCCTTTCTCCGGCCCAAGCGATCAGTTCGTTCCAAGTGGCACCCGGCTTTCGCATCGAGACCGTCGCGGCCGAGCCGCTGATCGAAGATCCGGTGATGTTCGAATTTGATGCCGACGGTCGCATCTGGGCGGTCGAGATGCGCGGCTATATGCAGGACATCGACGGCAGCACCGAAGGCGACCCCATCGGACAGATCGTCGTGCTGGAAGACACCGACGGCGATACGTTTATGGACAGGTCGACGGTCTTCTTGGACTCGCTGGTTATGGCCCGCACCGTGTCGTTTGTCCAAGGCGGGGTGCTCATCCACGAGCCGCCAAACCTGTGGTTCTGCGAAGACAGCGACGGCGATCTGAAGTGCGACCGCCGGCGCCTGGTCGGCCAGCTTGGTGTGCC
>CAUYYY010000256.1:0-3887 GCA_963577165.1 Planctomycetota bacterium
GGATCCCGTGGTGCCGGCGGCTGACTTGCTTCCCAAGGACATCATCCTTAACGTCTGGTTCTACGGGCCCAGTGATCCTCCTACTGCTGGCTACAAGAGCCTGGAGTTCTTCGGCAAGAAGGGATACACGACCACCGGTTCGCCGTATGCCGAGCCCGATTGTGCGCGCCGCTGGTCAGTGGCGGCCAAACGCGCCATGGACGAGGGGATACCATGCCTCGGCATTCTCAACACACCATGGGGCGGCGAACACTGGGGATCCATCGAGGAATCCGCAAACACGGCCTGGAGAGTTCCAGCGAACCCGTAATTAAAGACATCGTTATTGTTAGCCGCCGAGCTTGCTCGCGTCTGATGTGCCAAAAAACCAACAAGTACATCGGCCGCAGAGCGGACGCGGCTCCCCATCGCGTCCGCCTGACTTAATCCAACGGTCGTGGTCCGTCCAGCCGGCTTGAATCCGCAGGCACCTCTCACGAATCTCGTGCGGCGTTGGGTCGTTTGGTGGTGGCTCTGGCAATCACAGTGCCCTCAGTTATTCGCGAACGCCGCTTTTTGTCCCGTTGCTTCCCATGCCCGACGGCCCGCTCCTGCATCGCGACCGCCTCGATAACGATTGCTAGGTGTTGTCGTGCGTCGTTCAACTCGACGCGGAGTTCTGGTTTCGCGATTCGAGATTCGTCACCGTGGTTTGCAGTTCGCGCCGCTGCTCGGTCAACTCGTCGAGTCGATCCTTTGACTCGCGATAGTCTGGAAAATCTACTGGCTTTTTGAACGCTGTTTTTTTGCTGGTCGATTCGTTGGTCGGTTCGTCAGTCGTTTTGTTTTTGGAAAATACCATGACGGCTCCTACGGGAAAGTGAACGGTGGCCGATCACACGCCGGACGGAACTGGAATACGGAAACGCTGAATCTCTTCGGGTGTGAAAAACTCGTCGGGCTCATGTGAAGAGCCGCTACAGTCGATGCCGGTGTCGATAAATTCGCATTCTCTGTCGGTTAAAAACTTTCTGCCCATCGTGACAAGTTGTACCGGTTCGCTGACAGTCCACTCGCGAAGGTCCGGCGACTTGAACCGCCACCACGACCAGGGACGATCAAACAGGTGGGCCGAATACTCGTTCGGTGGCGGCCAGTTGACATCGCGCTCGAGCAACAGCAATTCCCCGTCGGTGAGCAGGCCGAGTCGATCGAGTTGTTCGACCTCGGGAATCTCTTTGTTGCGCGGTTCAGGTGCGTCGACTTGCCACCAGGGCCAGCAACGTTCGCCGGGGAAGTGGCCGAAATAATCGTCGGGGCAACTTTCGATTTTGCGTCTCGCAGCACGTCGAACGCTTCGCGATTTTCAACGTACAACTGTCGCATGTCATTTTCAGATAAATCACAACGCGGGTCCGGGCCGTGCCCTAAACAGAGAATGTCGAACAGGCTGATGTTGGCCAAAGTTCGCTTGCGAAGTGTCGCGTTTTTTCTATGCAGTCGGGTCATCGTTATTTATATCCCACAGGAAGCGGCGGCCGGCTGTCTGGTGCTTCGACGGATAAGCCAAGTTCACGGCCGATGCGAACGAACGCCAGATGTGCCTGTCGTTCTAGCTCAACCGCCGGATGTGGCTTTGGTTGCTGGAATCGATCCTTGATAACCATGCCCTCTTTTTCGATGATCGCCCGAGCCTGCGCTGCGCGCTGCAACTGGACGCACGCCGTTTCGAGCAAGTCAAGGTTATGCTCTTCGAGTTCAAACAGATTCACGACCGAGCGCCAGAACTGTTTAGCCTGTGCTGTCAGGTGCTTGGGCGGTTGTGACGTGTTGTTTCGTATCATGGGTTTAAGTTCGTGGCCGTTACCGTGAAAAAAAACGTGCTAATTACCGCCACGTAATGGAGCCGCCTCATGTCTGGAACTCGACCCGCCCCCCCCTATGCTTTGGTGCGTGGCGGTCGGCAGAACAGTAGGCGCGCGATCATGCCGGCTCACCTTTCGCCGCTCTGTCAGCCAGACACTTCTCGACGGTCTCGCGATTGAATAGGTAATTCTTTGCACCGCACGGGATGGATGGTATCCGTCCGGCGTTGGCTTCGGCGATGAGCCACGATTGGCTTACTCGCAACTCACGACCGAGACGCTGTACGGATATCACTTTGCTAAATGCTGGTTGGCGTGTTGCAATCATGCTTTGATTCCATCCGATCCGTTTAGTCCGAAATTGAGTGTTCATCCGACATTTCATCGAATGGGAGAAGGTTGTGCGGTGGGTCACCTTTGAGCCTTCGCGTGCCTCGCGTGGCGCCGGGGACGATGATCCGGTTCCAGGCTTTGTGCTGCCGGAACAGATCGCAGAGGTTCGCGGCATCGCTGTCGATCGTGGCCAGCACGTAATCACCCGGGACGTCCGGCGTGCCATCGAGCCAGTATTTCAACAGCACACCGAACGCACGGGCCTGGGTCTCGGTGAACGAGAACCGTTCGCCTCGCCAATGCAGGCTGCGGTAGTTCGGGCTGAAACGAATCTCATCGCTTTGCTTGGCGGTCCGTGTCATCTGCTGGCCTCGGCGGTGAATGGCTCCAGTTTTGGTTCGGTGCCGGTCTCGGCTGGCTCGGTCGGAAGCAACGTCGCGGGCACCGGCTTGCCCTGGCGCTCGAGCTCGCGGCCCCGGGCTCGCTTGAATGCGGCCAAGGCCTCGGGCGTGATTCGTAGCTTGTGGCGTCGTGGTTTCATGGCTCTTCCCATGGTTAAAATTCACTGGGACCAGAACCATTGGTATTTGATCCCGTCAATCCCGGTGATTCAGGGAGGTGGTGTGGTGGGACTGGCCCTATAAAAAAGGGCCTGGTCCCACCACCTACACCTTCACTGGAACACCGGGTCCCAGTGCCTGGTCCCAGTGAAATAATTCGCGTTGCCTATTTTTCCTTGTCTACCAACTCGAATCCATCAAATTGCTTGCCGTTCTTCGTGATTTTGCATGGAGTGATTATGCTATCGCGGACCAGTTCGGCGAGGGTCGTAGCCATGTATCTCGAATTGATTCCGGACAGCTCGCGGATTTGCCTTGCGGTCTCCCGTCGGCCCGTTAAACCGTAAAGCGCCTCGACGATTGCGTTCTTGTTTGCGTTGCTCTGCTCATGTTCTTTTTGTTTTTTCTCTCGGCCCCGACTCTCCTGTTCGTTTCGGCGACCCTCAGTAGCCGAACAGACATTCACATCCCACACACGACCGCCAGGGTCGTTGTAGCGGCCCTCCAAGACGCCCAGGTGCCACAGCCCCGAATGGCCGGAACTACCACCCGTCCGCAGCCATAGCCAGTGCTCGCAACGCTCTTCGCTCCATTCCCGACGCGGCCCCAGCAGCAGCCAGAATCGGCTCCACTCGGCGAATCCGCTTTGCGAAATGTCCTCCAGTTCAGGCGGAGCGAATTTGTTGGCGACGTTTTTTCGGTTGTGATTGACCAGTAGCACCGTACATTCAGTCTGGGTCACTAGGTCAGTGAGTGGCATCAGAGCTGTCCCCATCGCGAACACGTTGCTCGATACGTCGCCGATATGGCTCATGGCCAAATAGGTTGGGTCCAACGTGACGCACCGCAGATCCTCGTCGACGATAAACTTTTCGAGTTCTCTCAGGTGCGATGCGTCGCCGAGTTGTGGCAGCGTGGTCGACCAGATTAAATTGTCGATGTCCGCCAGCTCCAAACCCTTTGATCGCGCGATGCGCTGGCCCCAATTCTTCAACGCGGCTTTTCCAGATTCAGCCGAGACGATCGCGACCCGAACCGGCTCCGGCACGTCGAAGTGCCCTAGGAACGGCGTACCCGTCGCCATGGAGATACTCAGGTCAATGACGGTGCCTGTCTTCAACGTCTTGAAACGTCCCGATGCGACTCCGGG
>CAUYYY010000257.1:0-3880 GCA_963577165.1 Planctomycetota bacterium
AACCATAGATACCGCCAAACAGGTTGACACTGAGCACCCAACGCCAGTCTTCGATGGAGAACTGGCCCATTTCGCCCGAGCCGCCCACGCCGGCGTTGTTTACCAGCAGATCGAGCTGGGGCCAATCGCGTTGGAGTCGGTCTCTCAGTTCTTGCCAAGATTCGCTCTGCGATACGTCGAGCCGTTCGATACGGCCCTCGCCGCCCGCTTGTTCCACCTGTCGAAGTGTCTCGCGACAACTGTCCTCGTTGATGTCGGCCAGAGCGATCCGCCACCCGTCACGCCCCAAACGTCGCGAGATCGCCTGGCCCAGGCCGCTGCCCGCGCCGGTTACAATCGCATTGCGTCGCTCTGGGCCGGTAGATGCCATTTCCAGAAATCCTTGGGCGGGAGAAGTAGTCCAGATGGGAGACGTGGTTCGAGTCGGTTGGCTGCCGGCAAACGCTCGGCAGCGTGCCGACGCGGCCACGAGATCGCTCACACGTTGTACGCCGCACGGCGAATTAACGCAATGCGAACCGCCGGGAGCGGATTAGGATCATCCGATAAACAGTCGCACGGTTTCAGCACCCCGGCTGCTGATGAATAAGCCACAGAATCTGTCGTGATACAGCAGCCGGGGTGCTTCCAAATGCGGATATCAGAGCCGCTGGATCATCAGGCCGCCATCGACGTTGATCACCTGACCGGTCGCGTAGGTCAGGTCTCCCCGAGCCAACATGGCCACGGCCCATCCCACGTCCTCCGGCATTCCCCAGCGTGGCTCTAGGGTAAGTCCTTCGGCGATCAGTCGATCGTTTTTCTCTCGGACGCCGGACGTCATATCGGTTTGAATAATGCCTGGCCGAATTTCGTAGACCGGAATGCCGAACTCGGCCAGACGGACGGCCCAAAGCCGGGTCGACATGCTGATCGCCGCCTTCGAGAGGCAATAGTCGCCGCGATTGACCGAGGCCACCAGGGCCGAGATCGACGAAACATTGATGATGCAGGCAGCGCGTTGAGAGTTCTCCTGGCGTTGGCGGATCATCCATTTTGCGGCGGCTTGAGTGAGAAAATAGGGGCCTTTCAAATTGATGTTGATCAATCGGTCGAAACTTTCCTCGTTGGCGTCGAGCAAGTCGCTGCGTTGTTTCGGCGCGACCCCCGCATTGTTCACCAAAACGTTCGATTGGCCGAAGGCCCGTTCTACCGAGTCGAGGATTCTTTGGCGCTCGCTCGAGTGGCCTACGTCGCCTTGGCAATAGACGACCTCCGACGCCGCTTCGCGAAGGCTTTGCAGAACATCAGAAACATCCGATTCGTCGCGGACACCGTTGATCGCCAGTCGATAGCCCTCGGCCGCCAGACACCGAGTAATGCCCAATCCGATACTACGCGACCCGCCGGTCACCAGCGCTACTTTTGAATTCTCTGCCATGATCTGCATACTGTGAGGAGAAGATCGCGTCAGTTCTTAACGCGGTAGACTTTGGCGCGCATCGTGCGGGCCGTCAGCTCGAAGATTTCGGGATCGTACTTTTCAAAAATACAAAGCTGTACGACCAGCGAATTGAGCATCCGCGTGTCCATGACCAGCGGCCGTGTCTGTTCACCCAACTTCAGCAACACGATATGATACTGGCCCTTGGGGTCAAACCAAACGGGCGGGTGAATCTTGGGCGGCGCATCTTTCTGACGTTCAACGACCTGGAATGTAGCCACCGGTATGCTTCGGCCGCGAGGGCCAACTGCCCGTTTCTTTTGGAGATCGAGGTTTATCGTGTTCGCGTAAACGCCGCGTGTTCGGTCAATCTGCCATAACGATACGATGTTTCCCCGCTGAGTCATCCGAGGAATAACCATGTACTGTGGTCTCGGGCCGACTTTTCCGGTCAGCAGGTCGCGGTTGCTGAACGAGTAAACGGTTGGCACAATCGGGAGCATCTCGAACGGCAGAAAAAGGTAAACGTCGCGAGTTTTCGGAGACCTGACGAAGCCTTCAGATGCCACCCGGACGAGGAACTTGTTCGGATCGACAAGCTCCAGGGTGCCGTTGCGGAGAATACGCTCAATGGCCGAGCCAAATTCTTCCTTAGCGACAAAGTTTTCCGCTGCTTCTCGGCACAAATTGGCTGCCTGACGCTGGGAATCGGTCGTCAGGATTTTGGAAAGAAGGTAATTGTCGGGCGACGCATTCGAGGCGGGAGAATTAAGCGTTTGGCAGCCGCTGTACATCCACACAGACGATCCGTAGTCCCACCAAGTGATCACAAAATCTTCGTTATCGGCCTCTTTGGACAAGGTATTGAGCGCGGCGACGCCGGATGTCTTAAGCACGGCCGACACGACGTGGCGATAGTCCCAGGCATGTTTGACGTTGGGATAGGCCAGCAGACTGGCGGCCAGCACCGCGGTGAATACTGTTATCTTGGGCTTTTTAATAACGAGTGCGGTCAGCACAAGGATTAAGAATACTGCGCCCAAGGCCGCAATCGGCACAGCGTAGATCGTGAACCGCAAGCCAAGCCATTTCGCGGCGAGCCCAACACCGGCCAAGGGCAGGGTGATGACAAACTCGCGGAATTTCCAGCAGAGAACGACGTAGCCCACGCCCGCAAGCAGCAGCCCGGGCCACGATCCGCTGATGCGTTTGGCCATATGATGCCAAGAGATGGTGCTCATTTCTCTAATGGCAGTAACCACGTTTTTGAATCGGAGGTGCTGCGGTTTGTCTGGCCCGTTCTGCGGCGTGACGGCTGGCGTGCTTGCTTTCTCGTGGGCTGTCATGAGCGCACGCGTCTTGTTGAGGATTTGTCGATACGGAGCAGCGGTGACAATGAAGACTACCGTGGTGACCAACGCCAGCGTAAAGAGTAGTCGTCCTTGCAATACGCCTTTCTGGATGAGAATGGCGACGACGAGGATGGCCAAGGCCGCTACGGCCCAGACAAGAAACCAGGGAAGGTAGTCGTCGACGAGCTTCGGTCCGCGCGAGAATCGGGTCATAGCAAGCGCCAGGGAAACCAGCAGCAGTGAAGCCCAGGTAAAAGGCGCTTTGCGAAACAGGACGATACGATAAATGACAAACGCCCCGCCGAGTGCGTAGACGATCTGAGAGCCCGGGCGGTAGAAAAACGGGTAGAGATACAGTGTGAGGCTTCCGGCGGCCAGCGCGACAAGGCTTTCACGCTTGGTTGCCATCAGGAGAAAGTAGACGGCGACGGTTGAGACGGTGACGGCAAACATGTCGGTGTCGAAATAGCCGGAGAACGTGCGATTGAAATAACTTATGGCGATGCCACCGAGCACGGCGGCCAGGAAGCCCCAGGTCACGCTGCCATACAATCTTCCGATCAGTACGATGGGAATGACAATCAGGCTGGATATCAGCGGCCCCATGGTGATGATCAGCGCCTCGATCGAGACGGGGAAAACCTTGAGGATCGCATAGGGCAGGGCGGTGATCATACCGTGATGCAGAACGCCCGGCACTTGCTCATTCGCCTGGTGCATACCGAGGACCGCTTTTTGCAGCGTGCAGGCGAAATACACCGAGTCCTGGTTGTTCGTGATGACCTGCCCCTGCCAATAGGCGTCCGGTTGGTCCCACACGTGCGCTAGCCATATAAACCGGATACTGATCACCAGCACGTATGCCAGAACGATTAGCGCCAGGGTTCCTTTCCAGAAGAGGTGATCCTGGAAGAGTGTGATCGATGAGGTGTGATCCGAGGCCTTGCCGCGTTGCGACTGCCGTTGTTTCTGGGCCATGGTGGTCCTTATGTAGGGTTGGACGACTGTGGGGTTGGCAGCCTCGTATTGTGAACAGGGCGGTTAAGCTTCACAAGTGCCGAGAGACTCGGGACATGGGCTGATCGGACGGCCGTGGGCGACCCGG
>CAUYYY010000258.1:0-3867 GCA_963577165.1 Planctomycetota bacterium
CTCGATTTTGTGCTGGCAACCATCGAATCGCTCCTTCTTAGGGTAGGGTACATCCGTTTATACCCTCCTTGCGCTGGTTATGAAGCGATGGTTCACGCTTGTTTTGAAGGAATTGTTCGACAAGGCCGTGCAATACTACGATCTCAGTGAGAATCTGATTGGTGAGAACAGCTATTTAAGTGGTGTTGACGGCGGGGCCGGCGTTGGGTTGGGACCCTCCAGTGGTGGGGGTCTTCCTAAGTTTCAAACGATCACGCCCTCTGAGGATTTCCAGGGCGTGGCGTTATCGAAAATCGTGCTTGTCTCCGCATCGGAAAGATGCCTGTTCGATTCTCAGCATCCAGATCCGCGATCCGCAAGTGGATATGACACAAGGCCAGCGTCCCACGGTGCCGCGAGACGAGCAGCCGTTGACTCGCATGGCGGCCGCCGCCATTGCTGGCGAAAACGCCGTCGATGTCGATGGCTATCGAGACTACCGCGGAGTGCCCGTCATTGGCGCTTGGCAGTGGCTTCCCGAATACGGCTTTGGCGTCACCACCGAAGTGGAAGTCGCCGAGGCGTATCGCCCACTCTACATTTTGAGAGCCGCATTTTGGAGTCTCTTTACCTTACTGGTCCTCTGCGCGGTTTGCGTGTTTGTATTCATGCGCATTGCGACTCGCCAACGGTTGTTTGCCCGCCGGGCTGTGCTGGAAGCGAAACAACTGGGGCAATACCACTTAGATGAGAAGATTGGCGAGGGAGCGATGGGCGTAGTCTATCGAGCTCATCACGCCATGATGCAGCGGGCGACCGCCGTCAAACTTCTTTCCCCCGAAAAAACAACCGGCGCGGCCATCGCCCGCTTCGAGCGCGAGGTTCGCCTCACCAGCCAACTATGCCATCCGAACACGATCGCCCTGTACGATTTCGGCCGCGCACCCGAGGGCGTGTTCTACTATGCCATGGAATATTTAGACGGCATCCCGCTCGACGAACTGGTGACTCGTCACGGAGCGCTACCCGAAGGACGCGTGATTCACATTCTCCGGAAAATTTGTGGATCTCAGGCCGAAGCGCATGGCATCGGCCTGATCCACCGCGATATCAAACCGGCCAACATCATGCTCAACCAACGTGGTGGAATGGTTGACGTGGTCAAAGTGCTCGACTTTGGACTGGTCAAGGCAGTCGACGCCGAGCGCGAGAAAACGCTCACCGCCGCGGGCGCATTGACCAGGACTCCTTTGTACCTATCCCCCGAAGGCATTGAGCGGCTCAACGAGGTCGACGCCCGTAGCGACCTCTACACCGTCGGCGCCGTCGGCTACTATCTGTTGACTGGCAGCCCTGTCTTTGACGGCGACAGCATTGTCGAGATCTGTATGAAGCAGGTCCACTCGGAACCCACTCCACCGTCTGAGTGTTTGGAGACCGCACTGGCGTCGAGCGTGGAAGCATTAATCTTGATGTGCCTGGCGAAGAAACCTGCCGATCGTCCGCAAAACGCCGAGGTTCTTGAGGAGGCCTTGTCCGTGTGTGCCGCAAGCGCCCCCTGGACGCGCGAAGACGCCGCCCTCTGGTGGCAGAAGACGGACAAACGCCTCGCCGTCCCGCCGCCGAGACGCCGACCGACGCCCGCAATATCGACGTGACGACCGTTTTCGATCGGCCGTCTTAGCAGGCAATCTGCCTTGCCAACTCGGGCAAATCCTCGTATAAGGCCCGCCCCACTTACGGATTACCTCGGTCCCGATTCAAAGTGCAAGCAACGCATCATGCGGCAAACGAAGCAACGAATCTTCTCGGGCCTAATGATGGCCGCCACAGTCCTGGTGTTTCTCGCGCCGACTTTTTCCGGCGGTTCACACTCGCTGCCCGCGTCGAGCCAATGTTGGGCGGCGAAAACAGCCGATCTCAAGGAACGTTTAGAAAAGGGCCTCAAAGCGCGACTGCCCGCGGAGTTTCAGTTCATCGCCCGCGTTGTCGAGCTGGTCGAACAGAAGACGCTGCCCCTGAGCCTGGTCGATGGGATGTATCTTTGGGCACGCCGTAAGCCGAAGCACACGTTCCAGTATTTCAAGCACGGCCTCCGCATCCGCGCCGCCAAGATCGGTGTCATCTTGTAACCCGCTGCCGGGTGGCGCACACCTCTTTTAGCGTCGGCGGCCACGCCGAATCCTCACTATTCCCGTGCCCCACCCAAGCCTCCCGCCAGAGACACGGGCGTAAGATTGCCCGCATTTCTTACGGAACCTCTCCGTACTTTCCCCGCAGTTAACGGGTGAAAAACCGTATCTACAGCGGACGGGGCGACCTCGGCAGCCCGGCACAATGCAATGGAGTGGTTTGATCCGTTGATAAGCATTTTTGCCGATGTGTAACTGGTACTGGAAAGGAGAAAAAAAATGAATGTTCTACAAGACTACAAGGACCCTCGGATAGACTATCCAATGGATTTTGTCGAACGGGAAAAGCGTCCGAAGGCGAATCGACGGCAAACTCCTCCTCATGTGTATCGTCAAAATCGAGCACGATGGAGAGGTGACGGCATGCAGCGTCGCCGCAATCACAGGATAGCTTGGTAACGGGAAAGCTTTGATCGATTGCAACGTACTGGCGATTGCAACGTGCTGGCGCGTCCAAGGTACTGGAGCCTAATTATGAAACATCGACAAAACACACTGCCGACAGAGTTCGCGATGAGTCGTTTCACGCACTCTCTGGACCATTCATTCTCGTATGCGACGTTTACGTACACGGTCATGGCCGTTTGTCTTTGCTTGTCTCTGCTTGTTTTGAGAGCCGGCTGAGACAAGGATCGTGAGTAGCACCGCCGATTCTTGCGTCGGGTGGAACTGCTGGTCCGCCGCAGGCCGATTCGCCGTGGCGAACCCGCCACGGCAGATCTCGCGGCTTGCCCAGCCGTATGCGCGGGCTTTCGTTTCGACTATTCCATAATCGTCGGTGTGGCGCAGCCACGTAGCCCAGGCCCTTGTGGCCTGATACGATCTCTCTTCCACTTCGGCCACGCCGAATCCCCACCATTGCCAATAACCATACCGACGGGTGGATGACGTTGGGTGGCGGGGAAGGAGCCAGCACGAGGATTACCAAACCCGGGCCGAAGCCCACAGCAGCATTTTCGAATACGTCGAAGTCTTTTACAATCGACTGCGAAGACACGCAGCCATCGGATACCTGATACCCGAACAGTTCGCCCTGGCGGCATAGAATACTAACCACGCACCGAAAATTCCTGGGAAACTCCACCCGCAGGACAACCTATGCTCGGTTCACTCGTATACGATCTGCTGATCATTCTCGCCGCCGGCCTGTTAGCAGGCCTGGTTTGCCGGTGGTCGCACGTATCGGTATTGGTCGGCTATTTGGTGATGGGCGCGATCCTGGGAAAAGGCGGTCTCCATTGGATCACTGACGAGCAGCACCACATCGAATACATCGCCGAAGTCGGCGTGTTCCTATTGCTGTTCGCCATCGGTTTGGAGTTCGCACTCGACGAGCTATCGCAACTGGGTCGCAATTTGGTAATTGGCGGCAGTGTTCAAATGCTGCTAGTCGCTGTGCCGTTAGCCGCGTTGCTACATTGGGCTGGCGTGTCGTGGCCATCGGCCTTTCTGATCAGCGCGGCCGCGTCATTCAGTTCCACGGTGGTCGTCTTCAAAGTGCTATCTGAATGGGGACATTCCAGCCTGCCGCATGGACAGCGCGCCATAGGCATCCTGTTGTTTCAAGACATTGCCCTCATCCCGTTGCTGTTGGCGGTGCCACTGCTCACCGGAACCGGACACGTGGCGAGTGTCCTTGATTACACGATGCTTGCCTTCGCGTCCGTGCTCTTTGTAGGATCGGTGGTGGCTCTCC
>CAUYYY010000259.1:0-3864 GCA_963577165.1 Planctomycetota bacterium
CGACAGACTGTTAATTCAATGGTATTGCGTTTAGGCTCTGCCCCAGCCCCCACCTAATCGTCTGACCGATAACCACACGAAGGTGTCGATCATGCTTTTTCTGACACGGTATCTTTTCTTAGCACGGGGCGATTGGCCCGATCAATTCGACCTCACCCTGACGCTTGTGTACATGGCAGTGGTCATCACTTTACCGGTCGTCGGTTACGTCTACCTTGTGATCGATGTTCGCGACTATCTGCGTCGACTTCGTGGCTGGCTGGTTCACGTATCCCCTTATGCCGGCGCACGCGGTGTGCCCGATTGGCTTATGCGAGGACCTGCGGCGCTGAACGCCCTTGGTCTGACGATGCCCTGCACCGAAGGCGAGCTGCTCGAAGCGTGTCGTCGGAAGGTGAAGCGGCTGCACCCGGACCACGGCGGCGGTCGCAAGAAATTCCTACGATTTCAGGCCCAATTCGAGGCCCTGGTCGAAGAAATCCGCCGGCAATAGTGCGAGTCGCACACACGCAGAGCGGACGTGGAACTGGTATATCAGTCTCCAGCGGTGGTTTTCGCTTTGTACGCGAGCGGGAAACTTGCTCTCGGGCGGTCGTCCGGATAGCATAAGGCCGTACCGAGGGTCCGTAGGCAGACCCTGCTCGGCGGCCCGGTGTCGTCCTAAATACCAATCATGTTTCCTCAAGAGGTGGATGCAATGCGACGTTTCATCAACATGGTTTTGATCTGGGCGCTGATGTTTGCTTTGACCGTGTCGCCAGCGACGGCACGTTGTTATGTTTATCGATCGTCGTATTACGCGTATGCCTACCGTCCACCCTGCCGTGTAGTATACCCAGCCTGTCCGCCGTGTTACGTGGTTTGCACACCCTGTGTACCGCAGTCGGGTTGGTGCCGCGGAACAACGACCAGCCCCGAGCCGCGGATAACCAATCGCCGTGAGGTTGAGCCCAAGCCGGAACTATCGGCCGACGACACGCTGCCGATGCCCAATTCGCCGATGTTTGATTCGCCCGACGACGCGCCGCCGGAACCACCGGTCGTTATTCCGACCGAGCCCGGTCCTGGGGAAGACATGCCGGAAGAGACCCCAGCCGTCGAGCCGACCGTTGAACGGCCGGCCGTCGAAAAGCCGGCCGACGATTTTGATGCGTTGTTCGATTCAGAACCGAAAGCTGGAACACCGACAGCCGAGGAACCCCCGTCAGCCGAGGAGACGGAGGAGATGGAGATAAGCGAGCCGGCGAAGTCTGAGTCGACCGAATCCGCTCCCGTGGACACGCCCCTGGCCGAAGATACGGACGATGTACTTGAGGACTTATTCGGTTCCGAAAGCGGGTCGACGGAAAAAGAAATGCCCGCGGACGAGCAGCCGGAGCCGCAACCGATCGAACCGTCCGCAGAGGAACTGGCGAAAGATGCTCCGTCGGTCGACGCCGAAGAGGACCTGTTTGGCGAATCGAGTGAGGACGCACCGGCGGACGAGCCGAGCTCGGACGTTGGCTTGGACGACTTGTTCGGTTCGGAGGACGCGCCGGCGAAAGAAGCGGCCGAGGACGAGCCAGCAGACGATGGGCCGACCGACGAAACGGAAACGCCTGCTGAAGAGGAGTCTGCCGAGGAATCGAGCGAAGACGACGATCTGTTTGGTGACGGTCAGACTTCGACTTCTATGGACGGGCGTATTCTGGACGGGGTCTTGTCGAACTCATCGCATCGAACCTGGATGGACAATACGGGCCGTCACACCACGCGTGGTCGTCTGGTAAAGATTGTCCGCGGCCAGGTGCAGATTCTCAAAGAGACCGGCCGCACCACCACCGTGCCGCTTTATCGCCTGAATCGTGCCGATCTGGCCTTCCTGCACACTCAGATTTTGGCGGCTCAGCGTGAAAACCTGGCCGCGCAAACGGCGCAGAAATAGGTCGGTTGTCGGTCACGCGTCTCACGCGTGCAAGTTGCACAACCATGTAGTGACGCGGCGACATGTTGGATTGGTGAAACCAGAGTTTATCCCGTGACACTTTGGTGAAATGCGATCTATAACCAGCCGGCGTGGCGGTACCAGCCGGCCGTTTGGCGCAATCGGTCGGCGTGCGATGCGGCCGGCGCGAAGCCGAGTGCGCGAATCCGCTCTGTCGCGCAGATCCAGTGACCGGCCGCCAATTCACGGTACTTGTCGAGGTTGACGATGGTCGGCCTGCGGATTGCCCAGCCGACGAGCTGGCTGCCGGCACACGCAAACCACATCGCCGGCATCGGAATCGGCAGCACGCGCAGGCGATCGCGGCCGAGGGCCGTGCTAATCATGTGACCCCACTGAGCATAAGTCGGACGCTCGTCGGACGCGACAAAGTAAACGCCGGTGCCGTTTGCATCACGGTCCGGTGGCAGCCGCTCTCCCCGATCCGCAACCAACATCATGCCCCGCGCCAGATCGTCGGCGTGTATGAGGGAGAGTTGCATCGGTCGCAAGCCCGGCACGGTGTGCAAACCCGACCGCGCGATCATGCGGAACATAACGAACATGTCTGCGTCTCGCTCTCCGAAAACAGCCGGGGGACGGATGATGCTGACGGGAACTTGGCCTGCCCACTGAGCGGCCGCCTGTTCGCCGTCACGCTTACTTCGGCCATATTTCGAGACGGGCGCCGGTGGTTCGGCTTCGGTGCGTGGCCGGTCGCGCTCGGACGACCCAGCCGCGGCGAGCGACGAAGCGAAGATTAAGACCGGTGGATTCGTCGCGGCGGCACATGCCCGGGCCACGTTGTCGACGCCCTGCTGGTTGACTTGCTGAAACTCTGCGACGCTGCGTGCTTTGGTGCGGCCGGCCAGGTGGTAGACGACGTCGACATCGGCCACGGCGGCAGCGAGGCATGACGAATCGCAAACGTCGCCGCGGGCGATCCGCGTACCGAGGTCTTGCAGCAGTTCGACTCGGTCGACCGGGGAAGTATGTCGTACGAGACACCTCACGTCGTCACCACGTTGGGTGAGCGCAGCGGCCAGGTGTGACCCGATGAAGCCACTCGCACCAGTGATCAAGACGCTCGGCATGTACGTCCTTGAATTAGTTTACTGCCGATTGCGATTTTAGAGGCCGGATGGCGATGTCATACTTGGGAAGTTCCGTTGTCAGCAGACTGCTATAGCAATTGCCCTGTCATGGGCCAAGGGCATTTTCAAAATCGCTCGGCGGGGTAGCGGGGAAGGAGCTTTGATCGACGGCCGCATGAACCACGGTCGGCCTGAAGGGCCGAAATAGGGTACCGTAGCCCTGGGAATCGCTTATCAGTCCACTGCTAGCTACCTACGAAACAGACACCTACCCGGCACCGAGTGCTTTTTATTCTGGTATTACAACGGAAATAGGGCTAAAATGGAGTAGGCGTGTAGTGGAAAGCTCGTACGACGACATTGTCGTCTAAGGAACGAAAAAACTTAGGTAATCGGATTGGATTATGGACATGCCGGAAGAAGAACAAGTCGGACCCGCGGAGTTCGCGATTGTTGGCGATCTATCCGATAACGAATCGGATTTGACCGCCCGTCTCCTCGGAGTGGAGCCGGGCGGGGAATGTACGATTTTCTTCGACTCGCCGGGCGGAAGTCCCTATAGCGCCATGTCGCTCATGTCGATCATTCGACTGCGAGGTCTCAACGTAACGGGCATCGTGACCGGCGAATGTTCATCCGCCGCGCTCTGGCCTTTTGCGGCCTGCCAACGGCGGTTGGTGACGCCGTATAGTGTGCTGCTGTTTCATTCGATGCGATGGCAAAGTGAGGAACATGTCGGACTTGCCGAGGCGTCCGAATGGGCACGACACTTCGGCCATCTGGAACAGGATATGGATCGATTGCTGG
>CAUYYY010000260.1:0-3864 GCA_963577165.1 Planctomycetota bacterium
GCGCTGGAACTTGCCCGGCAGAGCCACCTGAATATTATCTGTATCGACGAGGACCGTGAGCGGCTCGACCGTGCGGGTGATCTGCTTATGGATGCTGGCGTTTACGGTGTGCGGGTGACAGTACGCCACGTTGAAGACTTTGCGAAAACACCGTTTTCCGATCAGTTCTTCAACCTTGCCACGTCGGAGCGGGTCCTCGCGGACGGTCGTCTACCGGGCCTTCCTGCCGAAGTGCACCGTGTGCTTCGTCCCTGCGGCGGGACGTTTCTCGTCCCCTTGCCGCCCGCGGGTGCTGGCGATCCGGTGGCCGGGCAAACCGACCCGTGGTCGCCATCCGCGCAGCACGCTCCGCAGCGCGAGAGCGTCGGCGACGCGACGTGGCTGCGCATCACGAGGGAGCCCAAAACGGACGCGCGGTGGTGGACCCATCAATACGGCGGCCCGCACAACGCAGGTAACAACTTCGACACGCTGGGCGGTGCGCGCGGCACAGACGATCTCGAGTTGCAATGGATCGGCCGGCCAGGCCTCGACGCGGGTCTCGATCGCCAGGTCCGCATGCCCGCTCCGGTCTCGGCAAACGGTCGCATCTACCACCAGGGCTTCAACCGTATCATGGCGATCGATTCGTACAACGGCGCGATGCTCTGGTCATTGGAAATTCCGCAGCTGCGCCGCGTCAATCTGCCGCGCGACGCAAGTAACATGTGCGCCGACGAGGAAGGTGTCTTCCTGGCAGTCAAGGATGCCTGCTGGAGACTCGACGGTCCTACCGGTCGTCGCACGAGGAGCTATCATCTCGACGAACCCGGCATGGATTGGGGCGTCGTGTTTCGCTACGGCGATCTGTTGTACGGAAGCAGCGTGCCGGCGGGTTCGTCGTACACGAAGTATTGGGGCCCTGATTATTGGTACGAGGGCCACCCGACGTTGGTCTGGGGCGGTACGCACGAGGCCGCGGCCAACCAGGTGCTTAGCGACAACCTCTTCGCGCTCGATCCCGCGACTGGCCAGCGAGCGTGGACCTATCGCGGCGGCATGATTCTCAACACGAGCGTGGCGCTCAACAACACGAGCGTGGCGCACAACGGTGGCATGGTCCTCTTCGTCGAATCGCGGACACCCGAGATTCAGCACCGCCCCTCGGGTGAAAAAGCAACGGTCGAACAAGCGCAGCGAGTTTGGGACGATATTCACCTGGTGGCTCTGGATGCCGCCTCGGGCCACAAGCTCTGGGAGCGGTCGCTAAGTCAGGGCGACGAGCGCTGGCCCGCGGTGTCCGGAGGAGTCGCGGCATTTTATCTGCTCACAGCCGAACTCGATGGTGAGCTGTATGCGGCGATTCAGTCCTCCTATCCCATTGGGCCGGACGACCCCGAATTCACACAAGATGGCGAAAACAACGGCTGGATGTCGATGTACGGCTACCGTATCGGGCGCGGCGGTGCCGAGCATCTCTGGTCGGACCGCCAACGGTGGGCCTTTGTGGTTAAGAAGAAATTGCGTCGGGCGGCGGTCGTGCGCGATCGTATCGTATTGGCGGGCCAGTCCTACCAGATTCGCGACGGCGTCAGCCAGGAATCTGGCATCCCGGAATTCGGCTGCGGGACACTCACGGCCATCGGCGACGTGCTGATCGGCCGCTTCGAAGATCTGGGCGGGCAAGACACGTATTACGACATAACTTTGTGGGATACCCGGACGCAAAAACTCTCGAGCTGGACGCCGCTGCGCCCCAGTTGCTGGCTGAGCACTATCTCTGGCGGGGGCATGCTACTCGCGCCGGAGGCGGGAGGCGGCTGCTCGTGCCAGGTCTACTTCGGCGCGTCGGTCGGGTTCGCGCCGCGAGGCGGCCAAAGCGTAGTCGTCAACGAAACCGAATCAACCAAATGACTCGCACCAATAACAACACGAGGCTTCGCGCTCGGCGATCCAGTTCAGACTGTGTTCCAGCGAGGAGAATTTCTTACTGCACTTTAATCTCGATCCTCAGCACCGTTGCGCTGGTGGCTTCCGCCGAGGACAGCTGGCCGACGTATATGCACGACAATGCGAGGAGCGGTGTATCGGACACCGCGCTCGAAGTGGAACAACTTGGCGAGCCACTTTGGGTGTATCGTTCACCAGCGCCTCCTCGGACGGCCTGGTCCGGTCCGCCGCCGATGGACGCGGGTCACAAGAAGGCCCGCCTCCCAGCCACTCGTGATTTTGACACGGCGCTGTTTGTCACGGCCAAGTCGGGCCGCGCGTACTTTGGCTCGTCCGTGACCGACAGTGTTCATTGTGTTGATGCCGCGACAGGGGAGACGCGTTGGCGCTTTCGCACCGGCGGCCCGGTCCGTTTTCCACCGAGTCTGAGCAATGGACGTGTCTATTTCGGCTCGGACGATGGCTTGGTGTATTGTGCCGACGAGAGTACTGGACGGGAGATCTGGCGTTACGCTGCGGGCGAGGCGGATGCACGACTGATTGGCAATGACGGCAATCTGGTCACGTTTTGGCCGGTTCGCACCAGCGTCGCCGTCGACGACGGCAAGGTTTACTTTGCTGCCTCCCTCGTGCCATGGGTCGATCCGTATCTCTGCAGTCTCGACGCACAAACCGGCTCGGACGACGGCGAGCGATTGTACCGAGTTCGTGCGGTGGCGCCGCGCGTGATGGACGATTATGCGGGCAGCCCACTTTCACCGATGGGCGCGATACTCGTTTCGCCCACGCGCCTCATCCTCATGCAAGGCAGGATCGCGCCGCAGATCTTCGACCGCGAGACGGGGCAACATATCGATGCCTTCCGACCACCCCAAGACGGTTGGCTGACCTCCATGTCGATCTGGACCGGCGGCGGAACTTATGCCCTGCTGACACCGGAGAACCATGTCGTGACCGGACGCGGCCGCATCTGGACCTCGGGGTCAACGCTCAATGAGTTCCGCGAAGACCAGCCCCGTGACGTGGTCGCTCGGCACCCATCGGCCTACGCCATGGTCATCGACGGAGCGCACGCGTTCGTGATCGTGAGCAGGCACACGATTGACGAGGACGGCGAATGGGTAGAGACCAGAAGTACCGTGGCGTGTCTCGATCGGGAGAGCGACACGGTCATTTGGCAGACGGAGACCGGTGTTCTCTATTCTCTCATCAAGGTCGGCGAGCTACTTATTGTCGGAGGCGATGAAATGGCGCTGGCACTGGCGGCTTCCGACGGTAAGGAATTGTGGCGGCAGGAAGTGGATGGCCGCGCGACCGGGCTGGCTGCCGCCGAAGGCCGGTTGTTTGTGAGCACCGACGTCGGTCATATTTACGCCTACTAGAAACTGAGGCGAATCCATCAGCCATGCACTCAGACAAATGGCACGAGCCGTTGCCATTTAATCACTGCAGATTGGTCCACAAATGAACCTCACCACTCTCAATTCAGTCGTTGCCTGGGTGGCGGCTTTGACGGCCACAGCGCTGGCCGAGGCTGCCGATGGACCGCCTGCCGCAACCATCGAATTCAACCGCGATATTCGCCCGATACTGGCCGATAACTGCCTGTCATGCCACGGGCCCGATCAGGGGCAGCGCAAAGCGGCCCTGCGGCTGGACCGCGAGGAATCCGCACTGGCACGGCTGGAATCCGGCGGATTCGCCATCGTCCGGGGCGATGTGGAAAACAGCCTGCTCGTCCAGCGGATCGAAGCAAAGCACCTCGACATGCGCATGCCTCCGGCCGAAGCACGCAAGGTGCTAAGCCCCGACCAGATCGCCATGCTCAAACAATGGGTCGCCCAAGGCGCACCGTGGCAGCAACATTGGGCTTGGATCGCCCCGAAGCGGCCCGAGCTTCCTCCGATCGCTCATCTATCCTGGCCCCGCACACCG
>CAUYYY010000261.1:0-3839 GCA_963577165.1 Planctomycetota bacterium
TCCACCCAAGTCGACAAAGGCACCAAAGTCCGCGATGTTTTTCACCGTACCGCTACGAATCTGACCATCTTCGAGCGTTTCCAGTAGCTGGGTCTTCTTTTCGGCTCGTTCGGCTTCGATCAGGCTTCTGCGGCTTACCACAATGTTGCGCCGCGCCTCGTCAATCTTGAGAACCAAACACTGAATCGTTCGCCCGATGTAATCACCGATGTCATGGGGACGGCGGATGTCGACCTGGCTGGCCGGCAAGAACACGTTCACGCCAATGTCCACCAGCAAACCGCCTTTGATCTTACGGGTCACCGTACCTGTGACCACGTCATCCTCATGGACCGTCTCCATGACCTTCAGCCAGGCCTCGATCTTTTCGGCCTTGCGCTTGCTGAGGAGAATCAGGCCACGTTCATCTTCGTGGCCTGTGCTGTCCTCTAAATCCTCGATCAACACTTTTAACATCTGGCCGACTTCGGGTGGATTCTCTCCGTCTTCCCATTCGTCACGGGGAATACGACCTTCGCTTTTATAACCAACGTCAACTAACACGAATTCGTTGTCAACGCGTAAGACCTTTCCCTCGATGATCTGGTTAAGATCGATTGCGGCTTCCTCAAGCCATTCGATTTCGTCCGCGAGGCTAACACCAGCCGCCTCCAGATCTTCGTCAGAAACATTGAAATCCCGAACTAGAGTACGATTGACCATCAAAACCACATCTCCGACCGCGGAGGCGTCTTCAAAAGGACAGGTCGGCAGAAGCCGACCGAGAAAAAAGATGCCTACACCGGCCACAAAAAATGGAGTACCCTCGTACGTCCGGTCAGCCGACATCGACTGACTACACCAGACCATCGAGACGAATTTCGTGAGTGTAACAAAGCTCATGCTGGCCGACAATTGCCGTAAGCCGTTTATTTGCCCAATTCTGCGTGACTTACCGGCCTTTCCCGGCCAGACGCTGAGGCTATCGTGACCGTCGCCCCGCGGCGCGTTTTCCCCGGGCGGCCATCTGGCAGGCCTTCATCCGTCGACTGACCAAATCGACCAGTTGCTCATCACTAAGTTGACCTACCTCCTCAGAACCAATCGGCTGACCGATCCAGACGTTGATTCTTCCCCATCGCGGCAAACGGTGGGTCCGTGGCCAGACATCGTAAGCTCCGTCAATCCCAACCGGCAAGAGTGTCACGTTACCGCGACGTGCCAGTGCGCAGAACCCGGGCTTGAGCGGCCCCACCTCGCCGTTATCCGTGCGACGCCCTTCCGGAAACATCAATACCATTTCGCGACGCCGCAATCGCCACAGCGTCTCCTTGATCCCGGCCAAGCCCGGGCCGTCGCGGTCGATGGAAATTCCACCGACCGAGCGAATGATCCACCCCAGTACCGGGACGTCGAAGAGCGTTTTGCGGGCCAAATAGTTCATCCGACGCTGGCAGGCAATTCCCATGAGCACTGGATCGAGGTGGCTCTGATGATTTGTTAGCAGCATGACCGCGCCCGACTCTGGGACCCGGTTCGACCTGAAACACCGGTATCGAAAAACAAGTACGCAGAAAACGTGACAGGCCGATTGAACCCCCAGGTACCAGAGGCGTTGTACCAAACTGCGTGGAGGAGCGTACTTTTGCATCGAGTTTTGTGTCTCCGAGTGCGAGTCGCACGGACATGGGGTCAACGGTCGCTCGATATTCCCGGTAATAATGTGGCGAACACGACCTAGCTATTTCGTAATCTGCTCCAAGGTCATGCCGGATCAGGTCAAGCGAGAGCGGACCAACGCTTCCAGCCGACAGACCACTTGCTCGGCCGACATGCCGTCGGTAACGACCTCGATTGCATCGGCGGCCTTGACCAACGGCCCGACCGTTCGGTTTCGATCGCGCTCGTCGCGCCGCCGCTGCTTGGCCAGAACTTCGTCGAAGGTCACCTGCTCGCCTCGGGCCAACAAGTCGCCGTGCCGCCGCCGCGCTCTTTCTTCGTCCGTCGCGGTCAAAAAGATTTTGCACTGTGCCTTTGGAAACACAACCGTGGCCTGATCGCGGCCTTCGGTCACAACATGGTGACCCTCGACAGCTTGTCGCTGTCGCTCGACGAGGATCTCGCGCACCCCGGGATTGTCCGCCGCATGGTAAGTTAGCGTCGTGATCTCAAACGTGCGAATCTCACGCGTGACGTCTCGCCCGTCGAGCAGGACCACGTCATCGGTAACTTCGATCGACAACGACTTGGCCAGCGCCACGAGTCCCGCGTCGTCGTCCCAATCATGTCCCTGCTGGCTCGCCGCCAGGACTACCGCCCGGTACATCGAACCCGTGTCGAGAAAACGATAGCCCAACCGTTTGGCAAGCGCTCGTGCGGCGCTGCTTTTTCCCGCCCCGGCGGGCCCGTCGATAGTTACGATCATCAAAACAACTTTTCGTACAAAATCAAAACAAGTACGTATGATAAAAGGGGCCGACACCGCACAATGCGCGCCACAGGCGTAAGCCTGTGGGTGAAGAACAGACGAAGCGGATGGGGAGGGATTCGAACCCCCGGATGCCTTCCGACATCAGCAGTTTTCAAGACTGCCGCCTTCGACCACTCGGCCACCCATCCGTGTCACACTACCAGACCGATAAAACACGACGCGTACAACTTCAAAGCCCCAGAACACGCTACGGGAAGGGTTTACGACCAGCCAAGATACCAGAGCTATTCGGGACACGAAAGGACGCGACGGGACATCATGAGGGCCACTCAGAGGGGCGCAACCGTCACTCACCCGCCTAAAACTGGTTTTGGAAACTTTCGTCGTCGGGCACTCCAGCCACCCGATCCGTGTCACGGGTTTTCTGGCAAAGCGCTTGACACCTATATATAGACTTGCTATATATAGGGTGGCAATATATGGAGGATCCATACATGACGGATAAAGTTAGAAATGAAACAGATCCGCTGCGGGGAAACTTGGACCTGATGGTACTCTCGGTCCTGACCGAAGAGCGGCTCTACGGCTACTTGATCCAGCGGCGACTCACGGAGGCGAGCAGCGGGCTGGTCAACGTGCAGGCGGGTACGCTCTACCCGATCTTGCACCGGCTGGAAGCCGACAAGCTGATCCGCAGCCGCTGGGACGCCGGCACCGGACGCCGCCGCAAATGGTACGAGCTGACCGCCAGCGGAAGAAAGCAGCTGTCGCAACGGGCTCATCAATGGCAGCAGTATGCCGACTGCCTGCGTGAGATGCTCGCACCGGTCTTTAAAGCTGCGCCAAAAACGATGCCCGATGCGACCGACTGTTAAATAGCGTTGTTAAATTGCCCTGAGGACATGTCATGTCCGAACGCGAATTTGAAAACTATCTCACCCTGCTGGCGAGTCTGCTGCGGTTAAGTGGTACGCAGCGCGAGGCAGTTTCGAGCGAGCTTCGCGATCATCTGCAAGAACGCGTGGCGCATCTCATGCAGCAGGGGTCGCGCGCGAGGACGCCGTGCAGCAGGCGATTGGCGAGTTTGGTGACGCGGCCCGACTGGCGGGCGAACTTTCACGAATTGCGGAACTTAAAAAGAGGAGGTGGATCATGCGGTTGACAACCGGTTCGTTGGCGGTAGCGGCGGCGTTGGTCTTTGCGACGGTGGCCCTTTGGCCCGACACGCAAGACGGCCCAGCCCCGGCGCTTGCGCAAGAGAAGGCGGAGGTCCCGGCTGACGAAGCCGCCCCGCAGCCAATAAAATTGGGCGTGAGTATCGACAATGAGGCAACGGCGAGAAGGCTTCGCAAGCGAATTGAAGCTGAGTTTGATGAGACTCCACTTCAGGATGTCCTTGAAACCCTAGCTGATCAGGTTCGCTTCCAAG
>CAUYYY010000262.1:0-3825 GCA_963577165.1 Planctomycetota bacterium
GCGGCGGTTTTGGCTCGATGCCGTGCGTCCCACCGAAAGGAAAACGACCACTATTACGGTAAACGCTATGCAAAGTCTTGCCATTGCGCCGTTGCTGTTGGTTTGTCAGGCTTTGTTGGAAAACCAATATGGGGTGCTGGGGCAGAGCCTAAGCGTCGGTGCCAGAACTGGAAAATCTGGCGCCGGCGCTGCGCTCTGCCCCAGCCATCCGACGCTACGATTTGCCCAGCACGACGTACGAGCCGTGGAAGCTGACAGCCCCCTGGCCGCCGCTCTGGATTTCTGCCCGCAGATCGAGTTTCGCCTGGCCTTTTTCCCGGAACATTTCCACGAAATGGGTCCGCTCGGCGTCGGCCACGCCGGTGCAAGTGGCCACGATCTGCTCCGATTCGACCGGCCGCAGATATTTGATTCCGCTACGGCGGATCACAATGTCGCCGGCCAGGCCATGCTGCCGGGCAACGAGAAAGACCATGCCCCAGCAGGTCACCGTGCAGAGGGCGTTCAAGCTGCCCGCAAACCCAGTGAGCTGGTGATTGCGATTCAGTTCCAGCGGGACGCTCATCGAGAACCCACGCTCGTCGAGCGCTTCGACACGAATGCCCATCTTGGAGCACATGGGGATTTCCCGGTCGATCGTCGTTTGCAGCTCTTCGAGCAACTCGTGCGGCATGTCAATCGAGCGAAGTGTCATCGCTGCGTGTTGGTTCTTCTGCTGGAAGTGTGATCCATGGAAAGGCGATATTTTACCGGATGTACTACCAGCACCCCGGCTGCTTCAGGCAAATAGTTGTCGTCCGGCAGTGCTCGGAAAGCAGCCGGGATGCTTCCGATCTTACCGGATACGGACCTACCAGGCCAGATGCTGCCATCCCCATGCCAGGAGGGCAAAGAGCGCCGCTACGGCCGCTTCGACCAGTGGATAGCGGGCCGAGATCTTCGCTCCACAGTCGTAGCATCGGCCACGGAGCATCAACCAACCGAACACCGGAATATTGTGGTACCAGCGAATCGGATGTCCGCACGCCGGACAGCGCGAGCCGGGATGGATCAAGCTTTCGCCACGCGGCAGCCGATAGACCACGACGTTCAGAAAGCTGCCAATGCACGCGCCGAGCAGCGTGAACCAGAGCAGCGTGATGGTTTGCAAATCAATCATAGATAGTTTAGCGAGCCGTGTTTGAATTCCGCACTCCGCACTCCGAATTCCGCATTCAAAACACGCCATGCAGTGGGCCGCCTGGCGCGGCCAGTGCGTCGACGCGGCTGGTGACTTCCGGATCTTCGACCAACGGCGGCGCGTGATGTGGCTTCGTCCGCGCGTCGATCACCAGCGAGCCGCGACAGCCCCAGTGCTTCTGCTCAACGAACGAATCGATGCCATGCACGTCCGCCGCCGGATTGCTTCGCGTAAAGGTTACCCATAAGAAATTGTCAAGCGACCGGATCGTGAACTGGCTGTCGTCGACGACCACGATCAACGGAAATTGGTTGATCGCGTCGGCCGCCGAAAGCGAGCGACAAAACCGGTCAACCGCCTCATCGCCAGGTACGCCGACGGACGAGCAGGCCGGTCCACGCACGACCAAGACGCCCGGCATGGCCAACCGTGGATCGGAAAACCCCTCGGGCAGCCGCAATTCCGCAATCACTTCGGCCGGCAATTCGCGTCGGGCCGGGCCGACGGCCGCCATCACCAGTTTCGAGCCTTCGTTGAGCCCGCTGCCTGAATAGTCCAATGTATCGATCGTCGTGCATGTTTGGAAATGCAAGTCGCGCTGCCAGTCGATCCGCTGGAGCAGATGCCGCAACACGCCCTCGATGTCGTTGACTTTTAGCTCGGGCGCATCCGCGTAATTGACGATCAGCAGATATTTGGCCAGTGACAATTGGCCCTGGCCGAGGAGTGCATTAGCCTGGGTCAACAGTTCTTGCGGTCGCTGTGGTTTGTGATAGGGGGCATACCGCTCGCTACCGAGGGCCAGTAGCAACGGATGTACGCCGGCCGCATCGACCGCATGGACGGCCCGTACGCCGGCGACGAGCGTCGGAATCACCGGACCGGTCAGCTCATGGATCAACTCGCCGAACGTGGAGTCTTCTTGTGGCGGCCGGCCAACGACCGTAAACGGCCAGATGGCGCGCGGCCGATGATAGACTCTCTCGACCTGCAACACGGGAAAGTCGTGTGCCAGGCTGTAGTAGCCTAGGTGATCGCCGAACGGTCCCTCGGGCAGGAGCCGCGCGGGATCCATCGTCCCAGTGATGCAAAAGTCGGCATCGGCGTGGATGGGTAGGCCGTCGCTGCGTGGAATCATTCGCACGCGCCGTCCGCCGAGCGCCCCGGCGAACGTCAGCTCGCTCATGTTCTCGGGCAGCGGCATCACAGCGGCGACAGTCATCGCCGGCGGTCCGCCGACAAAAATGTTGACTCGAAACGGCTTGCCCGCTCGGATCGCAGCCTCATGATGCACACCGATGCCACGATGGATCTGGTAGTGCAAGCCAACTTGCCGACTCGGCTCGTAACTGCCGCCGGAGAGTTGTACGCGATACATGCCCAGGTTCGAACGCCGCCAGCCGGGCCGCTCGACGTCCTCGGTGTAGACCTGCGGCAAGGTGACGAACGCGCCGCCGTCCTCGGGCCAGCTTACTTGTTGCGGCAACTGGTCGATCGTGATCTCGTTGGCGAGCACAGGACCGGTGCGGCAATGTCGCGGCAACATCGTGCGTGCGATGAGTGGCGTGGTGGCGAATTGCAGCGGATGCCGTAGCGCCACAGTCGGATCGATCTTTAACTGAATGAGCCGTTGCACGCCGCGAAGCGCATCGCAAAAGATATACCGTGCCCGATCGAGCGTGCCGAACAGATTGCAGACCATCGGAAACCGGCAGCCGACCACATTGGCAAAATAAATGGCCGGCCCTCCGGCACGATAGACGCGACGCTGGATCTCGGCCGCTTCGAGCCGCGCATCGATCGGATGCTCGACCCGAACCAACTGCCCGCTGTCCGCCAAGTCATCGACACATTCGCGTAGACTGCGATAGCCCATCGGGTTGCTCGTTTTGCCGAATGGCGTTTTTTCTACACACAATGAAAAACAGAATATGCCGACATAATAGGTGGCCGGCGCCGGGAGGCGGCCGCCAGTTCAGTTTCGGCGGGCAGTAAAGAGGGATCGCCGCCGTGTTAACGTTCAATCGCCGGGTTCCGTTTTACAGCGGCGGCGCTGGTCGCCAGGGCCCCTTTTGTGACCAGAGCGCAGCTGCCGAAGATGAGTGTGACATAAAACAGATCGCCGACCAACATGCTGCGGAAGAACGGAATGGCCGCGGCGTAGCAGGTGACCAGCCCGGCCGCCGTATGAGGATAGAGATCGCGGAAACACCAGACCGCGAAATTCGACACAAGCCAAAACGCCGTGGCCGGTATCGTTACGCTGGCTGCCATCCGAGAGAAGGTCATCTTGCGTCGCAGCAGACCGCCGAGCAGAACGGGCATCAAGAGGATGGTGTAGACCGCGAGCATCACTCCCAGCCGGTCATAGGCCGGCAGCAACGTGTCGCTGATCGCCATGACCGAGAGCGGCACCAACAGCGCCGTGAGCCGATGGGCAAAATAGTAGCCAGCGAACAGGGTCACCGCAGCCATCGGGGTGAAGCACCAATCGGGCTGGCCCCAGCGGCCGACCACGCCGATGGCAACCAACAGACAGAAAACAACGCCTGGGATTATTGTGTTTTGTTTCACGATATTTTTCACTTTTTTCTTGGGTGACACGGGTGGTAACGCGGCGGGGTGGCGGGGCCGTCGCCGAGGCT
>CAUYYY010000263.1:0-3815 GCA_963577165.1 Planctomycetota bacterium
GAGACGTTCGCCGGCCAAGCACCCAAGTCGATGGCCGATCTGGCGGATCTGTACGGGGAGCTTCTCGAAGAGACCGACACACTTTGGCGCAAGCATCAGAAAGACGATTCGCAGGCCGTCGCTTTCGACGACCCGCATCACGAGCAGTTGCGGCAGGCGCTCTTTGGCAAGGACGCCCCGGGAACCGTCAGCGTGGACGAGTCCACAGACCTGTACACGCTCAACGAAAGCGTCGAGGTGCGCACGGCCTTCGCTGACGTCGAGCGGGTGTATCTCAAAGCCGGCAAAGGGCGTGCGCCACGGGCCATGGTCATGGTCGATCGCTCGGAGCCTGTCGAGCCACGTGTCTTTCTCCGCGGTAACGCCGAGCGTCCTGGAAAACACGTCGCTCGACAACTTCCAATATTGCTGTCCGATCTCCGCACTGAGCCGTTCGAGGTGGGCAGTGGTCGTCTCGAATTGGCCCGCGCGATCGTGGATCCCAGGAACCCGCTAACGGCTCGTGTCATCGTGAATCGCATTTGGGCATGGCACTTCGGTCGAGGCCTCGTCGCCACGCCCAGCGACTTCGGTGTGCGCAGCGCGCCGCCGACACATCCTCAGCTGCTTGATTACCTCGCCTCGTGGCTGATGGATAACGACTGGTCACTCAAAAAGCTGCATCGCAAGATTCTCTTGTCCAGTACCTGGCAGCAGGCAAGCGTTGACCGTCCGGAGTGTCGCCGTGAAGACGCCGAAAACCAGCTCCTCTGGCGCATGAACCGCCAGCGGCTGGACTTCGAGACCATGCGCGACTCCTTGCTGGCCGTTTCCGGGAGGCTCGAACCACTTCGTGGCGGACCGCCAATTGAAAAACGTCCGGACGACGTTTCGAACTCGGCACGGACACTCTACTCGTCTGTCGATCGGACCAGCCTTCCGGAAATCTGTCGCGTCTTCGATTTTCCCAACCCGGACCTCTCCGCGCCGCAGCGATCCAAAACGACGATGCCCCAGCAAGCCCTCTTTCTGCTGAACAGTCTCTTCGTGATTGCACAGTCCGAGGCCGTCGCCGCGCGGCTTGCAGATGAATTCGATTCAGATCAAGTCGCCAACCGCATTCGGCAGCTGTTTCGCATTGTCTATTCGCGCAATCCGTCGGGCGAAGAACTGGAACTTGCCACGCGCTTCGTGGTCGACCGGCTGATTACGTTGGGAGAGCGACAACCGCGTCCGCGTCGGCCGAACGCATGGCAATATGGCTTTGGCCAGTACGAGATCGCGGTAAAACGTCTGACGTCCTTCACACCGCTGCCGCATTTCACCGGCGAGGCGTGGCAGGGTGGACCGGAGTGGCCCGACGCCGAGCTGCACTACCTGCGGCTGACGGCGATTGGAGGCCACGTCGGCATTGATCGTGCTCACGCGGCGGTCCGCCGCTGGACCGCTCCGATCGATGGCGTGATAACGATCAGCGGCGACTTTTCGCACGGCGACGTGGAGAAATGCGGTGACGGCGTCGAGGGATGGATCGTGTCCAGTCGGTCGGGCGAGGTCGGTCACTGGACGGTGTTCAAAGACACGGTCGATACGCTGATCGAGTCGTTAGAAGTTGCTTCAGGTGAAACGATTGACTTTGTGGTGGACTGTCGGGAGAATCACTACTGTGACGAGTTCGTCTGGGCGCCGCTGATTCAGGCCTTGGACTCCGACGGTGCGAACACGGCGGAAGTGCGTGAGTGGGATGCGGCGTGGGACTTCAGCGACGAATGGGTCCCGACGCCAAGTGCGTGGGCCGAACTCGCCCAGACGCTGCTGCAATCGAACGAATTCTTGTTTGTGGATTGACGTGATGGGCTATCACCCGCCGCTTCCCTACCAAACGCGACGCGAGTTCCTGAGCCGATCGGGCATGGGTTTCGCGATGCTGGGGCTCAGCGGCGTGCTGGCGGACAGCGGACTACTGGCGGTAGAGGCACCAGCTGCGACCACGGGTCTCGGCTTGAGCCCGCTTGCCTCCCGCTCACCTCACTTTCCACCGCGGGCTCGGCACATCATTCACATTTTCCTGAACGGCGGTCCGTCACACGTCGATACGTTCGATCCCAAGCCGTTGTTAACTAAGTACGATGGCAAAACATTGCCAATCCTCAACCTGATCACCGAGCGAGAAACAGGGACCGCGTTCGGTTCGCCATTCAGATTCAAACGTTATGGGGAGAGCGGCATCCCGATCAGCGAACTCTTCTCGCACCTCGGACCACACGCGGACGACCTCTGCGTCATTCGCTCCATGCACGCCGACATCCCCAACCACGAGCCTTCGCTGATGCTGATGAACTGTGGCGAGAACACGCTCGTTCGTCCGAGCATGGGATCGTGGCTGACGTACGGGTTGGGGACGGAGAACCAGAATCTGCCCGGCTTCATTGCCATGAGTCCGGGCGGCCATCCGATCAAGGGGTCGGAAAACTGGCGCTCGGCCTTCCTGCCTGGGATTTACGAAGGCGCTTTCGTCAACACCCAGCACCGTCGGGTCGAGCAGCTGATCGAGAACATTCGCAACCCAACTCAGGACCTTCTCAGTCAGCGCAAGCAGGTCGACCTGTTACAGGCGCTGAATCGCCGCCACCTCGACCAGCGAGGACACGACCCGCAGTTGGAATCGCGCATCTTGTCGTACGAGCAGGGCTACCGCATGCAGATGGAGGCCGCGGACGCCTTTGACGTGCGCCGGGAACCCGAGTCGATCCGCGAGATGTACGGAGATTCGGTCCAATCGCGCCAGCTGCTCATCGCGCGGCGGCTTGTCGAGCGCGGTGTCCGGTTTGTACAGGTCTGGCACGGAGCGCAGCAGCCGTGGGACAATCACGACAAAATCGAGGAGAACCATCGGCGACTGGCCGGGCAGTGTTCGCAAGGCATCGGCGCGCTGTTGACGGATCTCAAACAACGCGGTCTGTTCGATGAGACGCTGGTCATTTGTGGCGGCGAGTTCGGGCGCACACCGACGGTCGAGACGCGGGGAGGCGAGGGGATGCTCGGCCGCGACCACAATCATTATGGTTTTTCGCTCTGGCTGGCCGGCGGCGGTATTAAGGGCGGCACGATCTACGGCGCCACCGATGACTTCGGTTTCACGGCGGTCGAAAATCCCGTGCATGTTCATGACTTGCACGCCACCGTTCTCTACCTCATGGGCTTCGACCATGAGCAACTGACCTATCGCTATGCGGGCCGAGATTTCCGGCTGACCGATGTGCACGGCCAGGTCGTGCGTGAGATCGTTGCATAACGAGCCTGGAAAGCGGAACCACGCAAAAACGAGTCAAAACAAGGTCTTCCGGCAACAAAGCCAGAGAACTTGCCAAGGATTTTCTCGCAATTTGGCGCAAAAAAAACCAAGGGATATTTGGGCGTATTTGATTGACGAGAGTGATAGAGCGATTATTTATATTGATGGCATCGACTGAAAATCGTTCAGATTTGCTGATAAGCTGCTTGTGAGTTGAAGCCGATCTGGGCGGCGTGAAAAACTGCCTTTGTGGCGGCACGAGCGGATTTTGTTTCTTTTCCCGTCCGGTGTTCTCTGCGCTGGGTTCTCCCCGGCGCGATTGCCGGTATTCAGACGTTCGGCGACCTCATCCTCCCGTAAAGCCAAAAACACAGCACCCGCATATTCATGTGATCGCGACCGATGGGGCTTATCGTGTGCGATGGCACCTTCATCTGTCTTTCTCCAATGGACACGCGCCGGCTGCTGAGCGTCTGGCAGCGGAAAGTTTTTGACCTGCTTCTTGGAGAGGGCAAGATCGACCAGGAGCTGGTCGACCAAA
>CAUYYY010000264.1:0-3808 GCA_963577165.1 Planctomycetota bacterium
GCGGCCGCGGCTGGCTCGGGCGAGCAAGACGCGCTTTCCCGAGACGTTGTCACCGAGCGCGGTGGCCAAGGCTTCGGCCCGGTATTCGTCAGGTTGCAGGTCGGCGCGTAGCTTATAGCGTTGCAACTCGTCGGCCGTGGCCGGACCGATGGCGGCCAATTGCACACCACCGAGCCGCCGCACATCGTATGGCGATGCGAGCAGACGATCGAGAAAAAATCGAACGCCGTTGGCGCTGGAAAAGATGAGCCAATCGTAGCTCGGCAGGTTTTCGATCGCCGTGTCGACCGGCTGCCAGTCGTCGGGGTCAGAAATCTCGATGGCCGGTTGCAGAAGCACGTTTGCGCCGAGTTCGGTCAGTTGCGAGATCATGGCCGCCGCCTGGTCACGCGGTCGGGTGACCAGCACTTGAGAGCCGTAGAGCGGTCGCTTAGCGAACCAGTCGAGTCTGTCGGCCAATTCGGTGACCGGTCCGAGGATGACGATCACCGGCGGACGCATCTTGCCCGGGGCCAAGACGTCGGGAATTTTACCGAGCGTACAGTGTCGGATCGTCTGGTCCGACCAACTGCATCGTCGAATGACGGCGGCCGGCGTAGCGGCCGATTTGCCGGCCTCGATCAGTGCGCGGCTCCACTCGGACGCGGTGGTTACGCCCATGTAGAACACCAGTGTGCCGGGAAACTGGGCGAGCCGGCTATAATCGAGTCGGGTATCATCGAGGTCGGCGTCGTTCTCGCGGCACTGCTGTCCGGTGACAAATGCGACGGCCGAAGCCAGATGGCGGTGAGTGAGCGGAATGCCGGCATAGCTGCCGGCGGCCAGTGCGGCCGTGATGCCGGGCACCACCTCGTACGGAATGTCAGCCGCGACGAGTGCTTCGACCTCCTCGGCGCCGCGGGCAAAGATGGCCGGATCGCCACCCTTGAGCCGAACGACGGTGCGGCCACGGCGGGCCTCGACGACGAGCCGTTCGTTGACCTCCTGTTGCGACATGATGCGGCCGTGGCCGTGGCGACCAAGACAGACGAGCTCGGCCTGCCGCGCGACATGCTGCAAGATGGCCGGGTTAACCAGAAAATCGTACAGCACGATGTCGGCGCGACGAAGGCATTCGACCCCGCGCAGCGTAATCAGGCCCGGGTCGCCGGGTCCGGCGCCTACCAGATAGACTGTGCCGACGTCGCTGCACAAAGGTAAATACTCCGCAAAAAATTCGAAGAGTCAAAGAGTCGAAAAGTCAAAGAGTGCGTGGGTTTGCTTCGGGTGCGTTGTGTCACCGGTGTCACCGGGATAGAATGTCTTATTCAGTGGAAAATTTTAGCAAGTCATTATAATATCAGGCACAGAGGTCGCTCCCGCACGTCATGTCCGATCCGCAGCCATCCGCAGAGCCACCCGGTCGCCAGCCCATTTCACAGGCCAAGCGTCGTCGTTTGCAGCAGAGCTTCGAGCACGGCAACCGCAACTTGGCCAAAGGCGATCATGACTATGCCAATGATATGTTTACCCAGTGTGTGGTGGGCGATCCGACGAACTTGATCTACGCGCAAACGTTTCTCGGCAACTTGCATAGGAAGTATAACAACAACAAAAAGGGTAGCAAACTCGCGGGACTTAAGGGAGCGGGTGCCAGGGCACACATCAAGAAATCGGCCAGCGGCAAGGATTGGTCGGGCATCGTCAAATCGGGATGTGAGATGTTGAAGCTCAATCCTTGGGATACTGCGGCGCTGTGTGCGATGGCCAACGCTTGCGAGCATTTGGAATCGGACGAATGTCAGTTGTTCTATTTGAAGTCGGCTCTCAACACCAATCCGAAGGACGTGGAAATCAACCGGCTCTCGGCGCTGGCGCTGACCAGAATGGGCGATTTTGATCAGGCGATCGCGTGTTGGCATCGTGTGGAGCTGGCCAAGCCCGACGACCAGGAGGCAAGAAAACAGATCGCCAATCTGACGGTCGAAAAGACGATTCACCGAGGTGGTTATGAAGAGAAGGCGGAACGTGCGGGTGAGGAGCTAACGGGCGGCGCGTCGGGCTCCTCTGCTTCCGCGGCGCCGACGCAGGCGGCTGCGGTCGAGCCCGAGGTGCCGGCCGAGGAGAAGCTGGAGTTGGCAATCACTCGAGCGCCGGAGGAGATCTCGAATTACCTCGAGTTGGCGGAGCTGTACGCCTCGCACGACCGGCTGGCCGAGGCGGAGAAAGTGCTACTGACGGCGCAAGAAGCATCGGGCGGCGGCGATCTGACGGTGCGCGAGCGGCTGGAGGATGTCCAGGTGCGACGGGCTCGGCAGCAGTTGGACGTGGCCGAACGTCGCGCTCAGCAGGAGAAGACCGAAGAAGCAATCACGCTGGCCAAGCGGATGAAGGCGGAGTTTAATCATCGCGAGATAGAGTTTTACGTGGTACGCCTTGAGCGGAGTCCGAGCGACGCCAGCCTGCACTTCGAACTGGGGCTCCGACTGAAGCGGGCCGGAAAATACAACGATGCGATTCAGAGTTTTCAGGCGGCACGCAGCGATGTGAAACGGAAGGCACAGATCCACCTGGAGTTAGGCGAATGCTTTCACCATATTAAGCAATATAAACTGGCGATGACGAACTATCGGTCGGCGGTGGAGGCGGCTGGTGAGGCGGCTTCCGAGACGAAAAAAAGTGCCCTTTATCGCTCTGGAGTGCTGGCCACCGGGCTGAAAGAACTGGAGACAGCCGAGAAATGCCTGACCGAGCTGGCGGACCTCGATTTCGGGTACAAAGACGTGGCAGACCGCCTGGACAAGCTAGCGACGATGCGTAACAATGAGTGATTCTCCCGAGGCTGTCCGACGCCAGACGTCGGTTTTGATTCTTCCCGAAGCACGGGGGCGAATCGCCGCATCCGCCAGGTTCAATCGACATTATGCCAAATCGCACGAGTTCGAAGAAACGATTGAGACAAAGCCTGGAACGGCGGACAAAGAACCGCTCGACGAAGTCCTCCATTCGGACCCAAGTGGGGAAGGTGCGGGCTGCGATTGCGGCGGGCGATGCCGAGGCCGGTCAGGCCGAATTTCAGCTTGCCGCCAGGAAGCTCGACAAAGCGGCTTCGACGAACGTTATTCATAAGAATGCGGCCGCGCGAACCAAGTCGCGGCTGTCGGCTGCGGTGAAGGCGATCCAAGTGGCTTAGGCTCTGCCCCAGCCACTTCGCTGCATGCACCCTGCTTCTACCCGGAGGCTTACGCCTCCGGCTCGCCGTTTGAATCAGAAGAGAGATTTCTTCGTGTTTCATTCCACTCGACGGCCTGCCGCTTTGCTCGTGCTTGCAATCGTGATCTGCGTTGGCGTGGTCACCGTGGTCACCGTGGGCTGCGGGTCGCTGCCAGAGATGCCTCCCGAGCTGACCGAAGACTCTCTGGCCACGGCCGAAGAGAGGTGGAAAGCGGACGGGCCGGCCAGCTACGACATGGAAATTGAGATCGGCGGCGATCGCGCGGGCGTTGTCCGTATCGAGGTTCGCGACGGTGACGTTACTTCGATGCAGCGCGACGGAAAAACACCGCCGCAGCGCACCTGGGACGTTTGGTTCGTGCCTGGCCAATTTGACACACTGTACCGCGAACTCGAACTGGCCGCCGATCCTGTCGGCCAGATCCAAGCATCCCAAGATACCCGCTGGATGCTGCATGCTGAATTTGATCAGCAGTTCGGTTATCCTATACGATACCGACGCATCGTGGTGGGCACCGGGCCCGACGTTTCCTGGGAAGTCCGCAAATTCAACCCCGTCCAGTAGTGAGAGCAACTCTAAGCACGTATGAGTCGT
>CAUYYY010000265.1:0-3795 GCA_963577165.1 Planctomycetota bacterium
GCCGGGTTGGTACATGGAGGGCATGGCCGAAATGCTCGGCACACATCGCCTGACCGGCGACGGCTTGCAGCTCGGCTATTTTCCTGCTCGCCGCCAAGACGTGCCGAAGTTGGGCAGGATCCGGCTCGTGCAGAAGAGGGTCGCCACGAGCGGCGTCCGATCCATTGCCCAGATATTTTCAACCAACAACCGCAGCCACCTGAAAAACGAGGCTTACGCCTGGTGTTGGGCGCTGGCGAAATTCCTCGATATGCATCCACGGTATCAGGCAAGATTTCGCTCGATGCCACGTCATGTGACGGACCCAAATTTTACGCAGCGGTTCCTCTCCGAGTTTCGTGACGATTGGCCGCAGCTCTGCCAGGAGTGGCGGTTGTTTGCCGGCACGCTCGTTCACAATCATGATCTTGTCGGGACGGCGATTGATTTTCAGCCCGGCCAGCCGCTCGAAACCGGCACGGCGCGCTGCCAGATCGAGACCAATCGGGGTTGGCAGTCGAGCCGTGTGACGCTCCTGGCTGGGAAGACCTATTCGCTCCGCGCGAGCGGGCGTTACCAACTGGCTCAGACGCCGGCGATCTGGTGGTGCGAGCCGGGCGGCGTAACGATCCGTTACCATCGCGGCAGCCCGATCGGTCTGCTCCAGGCGGCGATCGTGCCCGAGCCAACGAATCAAACCCCGAAACCGAGTCCGCTACTGAGCCCGATCGACGTCGGCACGGCGGCCAAGATCAGCCCGGCGGTTTCCGGCACATTGTATCTGCGGGTCAACGATTCGCCGGGCGAGCTGGCCGACAATCGGGGCCAGGTCGAAGTGACGATCTCGGCGAACTAACGGGTGGCACTGCTGGCTTGCCACGGCGGATCTAGCGACTTGCCAAGCAGTGTATCGACGGATCACGTCTGGGTGGCGGGGAAGGAGCTTCCGGCGACGGCCCCGGGATTGGAGTCTACGCCACGGGGCCGTCGCTCAGGCTCCGACCCCGGCACCCTGCGATTGGATGGCCCACCTTGCCTTGCGGCCGATTGACATGGCTGCGGTCGCCCTGAACAATGGTCTCGCCTGTCGCTGGCTTTTTCTCCTTTGTTTCCCGCAGTTTTCCACGAGCGTCATGAATTTCATCAAGAGTCACGATCCCGAGGTTTGGGCCGCCGTTTCGGACGAAATCGACCGCCAACAAAACGGTCTGGAGATGATCGCCAGTGAGAATTACACCAGCCCGGCCGTCATGCAGTCGATGGGCAGCGTACTGACCAACAAATACGCGGAGGGCTATCCCGGTCGGCGGTATTATGGCGGCTGTCAGTATGTGGACGTGGTCGAGGATTTGGCCCGAGACCGGGCGAAGCGGCTATTCGGGGCTGATTTTGCCAATGTGCAGCCCCATTCAGGGTCCCAGGCGAATTTGGCGATTTACCTGACGGTTCTCCAGCCGGGCGACACGGTGCTGGGCTTGGATCTCGCGCATGGCGGACATTTGACCCACGGCATGCGGCTGAATATATCGGGCATGTTGTACAACTTCGTCAACTATGGTGTCACGGCGGACACGAACCGCATCGACTTCGACCAGGTGGCCAGCCTGGTCCGTGAGCACCGGCCGAAGCTGATTGTCGCCGGGGCCAGCGCCTATCCGCGCGAAATACAGCACGCGAAATTTGCCGAAATTGCCGCGGAGGTGGGTGCGAAACTTTTCGTCGACATGGCGCACTATGCGGGCCTGGTGGCGGCGGGCCTGCACGACAACCCGGTGCCGGTGGCCGATTTTGTGACCTCGACAACCCACAAGACATTGCGAGGGCCGCGAGGTGGGCTTTGTCTATGCAAGAAGGAGTACGCCAAAGCGCTCAACAGCAAAGTCTTCCCGGGCATCCAGGGCGGTCCGCTGATGCACGTGATCGCCGGCAAGGCAGTCTGTTTTGGCGAGGCGCTCCAGGATGATTTCAAGAAGTATTGCCGCCAGATTATCGAAAATGCCAAGACGCTCGCCGAGCGACTCTCGGCTGGCGGCTTGAAGCTGGTGAGCGGCGGGACCGATAATCATCTGCTGCTGGTCGACGTGACGCCGCTGGATATCGGCGGCAAACTTGCCGAGGCGGCGCTCGACCGCTGTGCGATCACCGTAAACAAGAACATGATTCCCTTCGACCAGCGCAGCCCGATGGATCCTTCCGGAATTCGGATCGGTACGCCGGCGCTGACCACGCGCGGGATGGGCACAAAGGAAATGGACGTGGTGGGTGGGTGGATTCTTGACGTGTTGAAGTCGCCTGAGGACGAACAACGGCTCGAAGCGGTTCGTCGCCAGGTGCGGGAACTTTGTGACCAGTTTCCGGTTCCAGCCGCCGCCTTTTAGCCCGAGCCGCCAGGCCGGCAATGATCGAATTTGACTAGGGAACGCCCTCCGTGGCGTTCCATTGCGGCTGTTACGAATTTGATATTCTCAAACAAAGCGGTGCAAAGCGATGGGCGAAGAACAGCCAAGAAGCCGTATCCTAATTGCTGACGATAACGACGCCAACGTCGAGCTGATGGAGGCATACCTGAGTGAACTGAATTGCGACACCGAGGTCGCGGTCGACGGCCAGGATACGTTGGACAAGGTGGCTTCGTTCGAGCCGGATATGATTCTGCTCGACATCATGATGCCCAAGCTGAGCGGTTTCGAAGTCTGCCAACAACTGAAGAGCGACCCGGCGACCAACGGGATTCTGATTCTAATGGTCACCGCGCTGAATGAACAGGGGGACATCGAGAGGGCTGTCGAGGCGGGTACCGACGATTTCTTGAGCAAGCCGGTCAATCAACTCGAACTGCTCAAGCGCGTCGAGATCATGCTCCGGCTGCGCGACGTGACCGACGAGGTGGAGCGGCTACGGCAATATATCGAAGAAATGGAGAAGTGACGTCCGACACGATTTTTGAAAAGCCACCGAAAGACACAAAAAAACAGGGAAAAGAGCCACGGATTGAACACGGATGAAACACTGATAGAAAGGGGATGTTGCTGCGACAACCTTATAGATTTATCCGTGTTCAATCCGTGTTTCATCCGTGGCTAGATAATTCTTTTTGTGTTTTTTGTGGCTACACTTCTTTGGTTACGGCCAGGGGCCTCGCAAAGCTGATCCGCGTCCATCTGCAGTTTCTAAGGTTTTGGTTGCGGCTCGACGATCGCCACGGCCAGGATCTCGATCACCAACGGCACCGATTCGGTCGCTTTTTCGTCACGACCGGTCGAGCGGCCCCCGCGATCATATCCACGGTCGCGGTCATAGCCGCCACCGCGGAACGATACTCCGCGGCTCGTGGATGTGATGCGGATATCGATGGAGCGCTGCGATCCTTTGCTGAAACCGTCCAGCCAAACGCCGCCCGATATCGTTCGCTCTTCGGCTTGACCCGCCAAGCGACGGAACGCCGACACGGCGCGGTCCGGTTGGGCTTCATCTTCGATGCGTACGTAGTGCAAGTCGAGCAGGCCGACCGGAATGCCCGACAGGCGGGGATCGATTTTCGCCGGCCAACGAACGTGGTACTCGGCCACGATGTTGGCTTTCTTCGGAATTTTCACCGGCATCCATTCGGCCGCCGCCGTGTCGACCTTCGCACGAAGTTGCGACGCGTCTCGACATCGCTGGCAAAGCGTATCAACCAGTTTTTCTACGGCGGCGGCCCATTGCCGCTGCTGCGCGTCGATCTGCCCCGTGCCACCATTCCGTGCCGAGACACTGTTCCGCGCCGAACCGCTGCCGGTGCGCGATGAGGGGGGGCGTCGGCCGCTTCGCTTGTGG
>CAUYYY010000266.1:0-3766 GCA_963577165.1 Planctomycetota bacterium
CGCGTCCAGATCCGCGATATAGGCGGTCCGAAAGCCAAACCGCCCAACCAGGGCGGAGGCTATTTTTTTCGGGCTTGCGCTGTCAGACAACCGGCTCTTGATCGGCCGGTACCGATCACGGCGGCCTGCCACCCCGCGGACGACTTGGCCGCCCATCAAATCGATCGCCGGGATCACGAACATAGGTAAAAAACCGCTACGGATGGTGACAAAAAATTCTGTATTCCTGCCATTTTATGTTTGACAAGAGCCCTCCGAACCGTTAGCATCTCTTATATAGGCATGTACGCCTATGTAGCAAGCTAGTTTGTCGAATCGGTGTGTGCGTATTCTTTTAGCCGTTGTTTTGGTTACCGTCCTAATGATTTCTAAATAAGACCTGTTTCTTCGCATCTTTTGGCGAAGTGTTTCTCTTGGTCTTACGTTTCCCCCCTTTTCCGCTTTTGCGGTCTTTTCGTATCTGCGTGTTTTGCTGGGCGCACATAGGAATGGTTCGCAGAACCATCGGCGCTGCAGGCCCACGGACAAACCGGTTCGTTTGGCCCGTTGCCTTGTGTGGCATGTTGCGCCGCGACGCGCAATGACACACCGTAAACGACCACTACCCATCAACGGGAGAAGTTATCGTGCTGGTTCACACTCTAAATCGTGTCGTGATTCCAACGCTCATGCTGGTGTTGGCGCCGGCCGTTGTGTTTGCCCTCGGCGACGACCCGAGTTCGCCGGAGCCGCTGCCGCCAGGCGTATTAATGACTTCTGGTATACTCGATGGAAACGAAGGGCGGCTCGACACGTTGTTGGGTCACTACAGCGGCGGCTTTTTCTCGCTGCTTGCCTCGGATGATAACGGCAGTTCGTTCGGAGGAAGCGGCGCAAGCGGTTTTTTCGGACTGACGCTCGAAATCGACGACGCGATATGGCTCAAGATGACCGGTGCCGGCAATCCGACGTTTGCTTCTTCCAGCACCCACACGCAACTTGGCCAATACCAAATCTATTACGACTTTTACGATTCCGGTGGCACGTTCTTGGAGCAGATCATTTCACCCGTCGATTCGCTAGAACCGAGCGCCTTGGAGGTCATCCACCAGCCAGGTCCTGTCGGCAGCGGCGGCGGTACGGTCGACGTGAACATCAACACGCTCGTCGGGCCGGGCACCGGCAATGCCATCGATTTTTGGCTCTTTCCTGACTTCACACCGGGCACTGAGTTTCAAGCCAGCATTACGTTGGGCGATTTTGACACGGGTCTGGGGCTGTATGACGCGGTGGGCGGTTCACTGATCGACTTTGACATCGACAGCGGGCCGGGCGGCCTCTCGCTTATCTCCGGCCTGGTGCCGGCGAGCGGGGAGTTGGTGATCGGAGTCACCGGGGCGGCCGACGCGACGCTCGATGGCTTCCTGGGTGAACACGAGGAGATGGGATCCTACACCCTACAAGTCCATTTGATACCAGAGCCGGGGAGCTTCATGCTCTTGGCGCTGGGACTCGGCTCTCTACTTTCGCTACGCCGGTGGCTGGCTTAGAAACGGCACGGCCGGCGTCTTGGGCCGCGACGTCGACACCTCGGTTGGCGCTGGCACGTCTTCGACGACCGGCGGTGGCCCTTCGAGCGTTTTGGCCGGTTCATCCCCGATCGATAGCAGCGGCTTGCTCAGCACGTAGTTCAGCGGTGTCTCGCCCGACCATTCGACTCCAGCAAAATCTCCGCAGAGCCGTGGTGCTTCGGCCAGGTAGACACCGTTGTACTCAAGCAAGGAGCCTTTTTCAAAGTGTACGTTTCGGATCGCGATCGCATATTCAACCAGCGATCGATAGTACCGGTTCTGGGCGTCGGCCAACCGCTGCTGGGCGTCCAACACCAGGTCGACCGGCGCCTTGCCGCGGTCCCAGGCGAGGCGAGACGCAGTGAGTTGATCGTGAGCCGCCGAACGTCGATTGAAGGCCGTTTGGGTGACCAGCATCGCACGGTCGACTTCGGCCACCGCGTCGCTCAGATCATGTGAGATTTCTCGCTCCTGCTCGTGCAGCACGGCCCGCTCCCGAGCCACCTGCAGGTTGGCGTTTCGCACCGCCGCATAACCTTTTCGGAATCCGAGCGGCACCGACAGCTCGACGCCAAGTTGCCATTCCTGGTAATCACCGCCTGTCAGATTATGGTAGGCGTTCTCAAATTCGGCCAAGCCGGAACCGTGCGTCCGGAGCAGTTCGTCGCCGAATCCTCGCCACCGGTAGAGGGCCACCGTATCGAGCCGAGGCAACAGAAAATTGCGGCTGGCAACCAACTCCATTTGACGCCGCTGAACCACCTTTCGTTGCCTTCGCAACTCGGCCCGACGGGTGATCGCCTCGGGCAGAATCGCTGACCAATCGAAGACGACCTTGGCCATGACCGGACCATCCGACGGGCGGATCAGTCGCCCATCGGTCGGCGGCAGCCCCATCATCAATCGCAACCGACGTTCGGCGACATGTACGCCGCCAAACGCGCGAAACGTGCCACCGCCCGTACCGTTGTTCGTTCGTGTCCGCTCAAACAAACGTCCCGACAAAGCATTCTGCACTTCTTCTTCGAACCGGAAGTATTGTTCGCGTGCTTGCGCTTCTTTTTCCGCCTCGCCACCCCGTTTGCCGGTCTCGTTCCATGATTTCACAATTCGCCATGTTTCCAGGCTGGCGTCGCGGGCGGCAATCTTGCTGTCTAAGTCGCGATAGGCGAAGTACAGGTCCCAATAGGCGTTTTCCACGTCGCTGACAAAATTTCGCACCGCGATCTCGAAATCCGCCACGCTGACATCGGTGTTCAGCCGTGCAATCACAATTCCGTTGATTGAACCTGGCGCGCTGTTGGGTCCCGCAATACGATTGAACTCCACCCCGGCGCCTTGCAGCCACGGTTGCCGAATCTCGCCTTCGATGTTCACGTTCCAAGCGCTCGGAAATAGATTTGCCGGCGCGTTATTGGCATTGTACTCCATATTGTGACGCAGCGTGAAGATGCTGCCGGTGGCCGCCTGCTTCGAGATCTGTGTCTGGGCCGTCGCCAGATCCTGCACGACCGTCCGAGATCCCCCGCCCACCAGCAGGTTGTTCAGTGCGCGGTCGTTTTTGCCAAAGAACATCCGGGTCGCCAGATTAGCGTCGAAGGCGCTCAGCGCCGCTTCGGTGCCAAAACGTGGGTGCGTTTGCTCGAGCGCCGGACCGTAAACAGTCGACGTTAGGCTCGGCGTACGCAAAATCGTACCGCCCAAGTCGCGTAGCACCTTCGAGCTGCTGAGCGCCGTGCGGACCGCTTCGTCGAGGGTTAAATCCCACATTTTCGGTGGCGTCCGATCGGCCAAACTGAGCGGTGCCGGCGCGGCCAACGTGTCGTCGCCTTCGGTGAACGTCGTGTCGGCATATTCGGTCTCCGATGCCAAGGCGTTGAAGTACTCGATGTCGTCGTTGAACACGAAACCACGATCGCCACCGAAACAGCCGGGCAGTACGAGCAGCAGTGCCCCGATTCCCAATTGGCTCAGTAAGTTTCGATTCATGGTTCCACACGCTGTTTGCTAGCAAACCGACCGCGCAGTACACCTACGGCACGTCTCGTCATTGTCATCGGCATCCGCAGAGTCTCACCAATCATTAAAACCGGCACAATTTGGAAAAACTGCCCAATTTATCAGCTAGCAGCGTGCCGTGTGTCTCATATCCGCTCGCCGCGGTGAGCGATATGGTCGTTGGGTGCCGGGGTCGGAGCCTAGGCGACGGCCCCGAG
>CAUYYY010000267.1:0-3762 GCA_963577165.1 Planctomycetota bacterium
GACCCAAACACCGCTAATCAAGGGCTTGGCGCAAATCTCATGCCAAAACGTCCGGAGTCAAATGGGAAATGCGGGATCAAGGCATCGATATCTTGATTGCCTTCGGAAGTCCGGGCCACGAGATCGTAGAGTATGCCCGAACGACCAACGCCGACTTGGTGGTGATGCCCTCGCACGGACGGACGGGGATCACACGGCTGCTTATCGGTTCGGTCGCCGAATGTGTCGTGCGGCTGTCTCACTGCCCGGTACTCGTGCTGCGCCAGTAGAGCGATCATCCCGTGGAAAATGTTCTTCAACCGCCTGCCGGAACTCGTTCGGCGTACTGACGTTGGCCACGCTCTTGCGAAATTGCCGAGCGCCAACTCGGCCTTGAGCATAGCAACATGCGTATTTCCGCATCAGCACCGTGCCCTTTTCTTCGCCAAAGCGGCGACACACCAACTCGTAGTGGTGCAATAGCAAGGTCCGCTGCTCCTGGAGCGTCGGGTCGGGCGGGATCGCCTCGCCACGCAGCGCCGCCTCGACCTGACGGAACAGCCACGGCTTTCCCAAGGCGGCCCGGGCGATCATCACACCGTCGACGTTGTAGCGTCGAAAGGCTTCGACAACCCGTTCGGGCGAGTCCAGATCGCCATTGCCGATCAGCGGAAGCCGTTTTAAGTGGGGTTTGATGGCCGAGATCCGATCCCAGTCGGCCGTCCCTTTGAAATAATCTTGGGCTGTTCGACCATGCACGGTCAGCGCTGCCGCTCCGGCGCCTTCAACGACCTGGGCGACGTCAGTTGCGTTGATCATGTCTCGCGTACAGCCGAGTCGGATCTTCGCAGTCACCGGCGTCGGCGCACACGCCTCGACAACCCGTTCGATGATCGATGCCATGCGATCGGGATGTCGCAAGAGGTAAGACCCGCTTTGTGCTTTTTCCGTGACCTGTCGCACCGGGCAACCAAAGTTGATGTCCACGAGCGATACGCGATATTCATGGACAAGTCGCCGGCCGACTTGGGCCAACGTTTCCGGGTCATTATCCCAAATCTGCACCGCCAGCGGACGCGGCTCGTCCGACACACCCCACAGGCGGTCCGGGTGCCGAGCCTCCACCTGATCCATCCAGACAAAGCCTTTGGCGTTGACCATTTCGGTCGCTAATAAACCGGCTCCGCCAAATTCGCGGACCATCTGCCGAAAGGCGTAGTTCGTGAAACCGGCCATCGGGGCCTGCAAGACAGGCGGATCGATCACCAACGGCCCGATGCGCAGAGTCAGCGGCACACCTGTTTCGGACCGGTTTTGCTTGGCGATGATCATGGTGCTCATGTCCGAGTGATCTCATCGAAGTGACGTAGACAGGTAGGCCGGAACGAGCGGGGGTGGCGGGGAAGGAGCTTCCGGCGACGGCCCTGTTAGTAGTGGCTCTAATCCCGGGGCTGTCGCCTTCCCCGCCACCCGTTCGCGTTACGGATCGCGCCGTGGACGAAAGCCATCACGCGATGTTTCATCTGGTCGCGAAGGCTCCGACGTCTCGATCGGATCCTCAGCACCGGCCGGGACAACCTTCGAAGGGTCGTTCGCGCGAGGCACCGCTCGTACCACACCGCGACGCTTCAATACCGACGGAAGTTCATCGCGCCCGGTGGGCACGGAAGAAACACGCCTGGGTTGTTCCGCGCTGTCGTTTGTTGCGTTCCTAATCATCGGCGTCTTGATGAGCATCCGTACAATTTGCGATTCCGCAGTCGCATGGGGTGCGACGATCGCCACATAGCGACCGATCTTTACATTATAATCTTTAACCGCAGCCAGGAAAGCTTGTCGCCGCTGGTGCAATTTGTCATGACACGCCAACAACGAATCGATATCTGTCTGACCCCGCTCGTACTCAGCGACCTTCTGGTCAAGCAAGGTTTCCAACGCGATGATCGCTCGCGCACCGGCGACGATTCCGTTGCGCTGTGCGGGCAACCATTCGTGAATCCGTTTTGCCTCGTGGTTAACGGCCGCGCCGGATGGGAAAAGCCGTTCGTACTCCGTGCGGTAGCCGGTCGTATGCGGGTAATCTTGTGTAGCGATACTTGGCGATGCGGAAGCCATGTTAGCACGCGGCATCTGTGTCGCCTGCAGATCGTGCCGAGCATCGATCAGGGGCAGCCGGGCTTCCGCCTCATCGACCGCCGCCATGGCACGCGCCGCGGCCAGGGATGCTTCGTCCTTGACATCGCGGGCCTGCAGTGTGCCGAGCCGCTTCGACTCCGACTTGGCAAGTCGATGTGCCGCAAGCCTTGTGGAAAGTGCCCAGTAGGCGCTCACCACGTCAAACATGGCCACCCCAGGCCGTCGCGAGCTGAGCGCCTCGACCAAGCTAACGGGCTTCGTATCCGAGGGGTCGTCGGCCGGCGGCGACAGGGCTTGCAGTAGCAGAACCGCCGGCAAGGCGTGTTGGCCGCGTGACCGTACCGGAACAAGTTGATCGCTCGTCGCATCAACCGGACTATCCGCATCCATCGGGCCGTTTGCGTCAGCAAACGGGGCCCGAAATTCCGGCTGCCCGGGAGTCGTCGGAAGTTTGTCAGGCTCGCGAGGAAGTTCGTCAATCGTAACCGCCGCTTCGTCGGGGGCTATGTCGCGGGGGGTTGCTTCGCGGAGTGCATCAACGGCTACGACCGGCCCGTCAGCACCGGTGCCATCCTGTCCCAACAACTCGCCCGATAATTGGGAAAACAGGATACAAACGGCAATCCCAACAGTTGTGTTCATAGCTCAATTTCTCCTGCCCGGGCAGTAAGCACCCCGGCTGCTTTTCAGTGTGATTTTCCACCACGACTATCTGCGTGAAGCAGCCGGGGTGCTGGCAGTACATTTCCTGCGAGTCGCCCTGACGCTAATCCAACTCTTCCAGCCAGACTCGAATTTCATTGCCGTATTCCACAGCTAGATCGCCTTTGACCAATTGGCGGTGGAACTCGGCAGCGCCTTCTTTGACCAGGTCCGCGGCTTCCGCGTTCGGAAAACGCCGCATCGGATCAGCTGCGGTCAGTCCGCGACAAAGGTTCATCAGCAGTTTATTGCAGGAGACCTCCTCCGGCATAAACTCCTCAAGTCGCTGAGGCAGCATTCGTTTCGCCTCCAACAATTCCGCAAAACCTTTGATGCCGGCAAACAACGGTCGTCCGGACAGCATTTCGATCAGAACATAGCCTAGACTGGCTAGGTCAGAACGGGGCGTACTTTGTAAGTTCTCCAGGATTTCGGGCGCGGCATACTGAGGCGTGCAGGTCCGCTGTACCGGCATGTCGTTCAGATCGGTCGCCGAGCCGATGTCGATGATCTTCGCATTGCCCGTACGTTTGAGCATGATATTCGAGGGCTTTATGTCGCCGTGGACAATCTCCTCACGGTGCAAGGCGGCCAGCGCAGCCAAGCATTCTCGGGCGATCGCCACCGCAATGCCAGGCTTGAGCCTCGGCTGAATCGGTCCGCTCGTTACGATCACATTGTTAATGTATACCCAGCGGCGTTGACTTACGCGGTCTCGCACGCGCTCGAGCATGCCGGGCGTCAACAGCCGTTGGAGATCGTATCCGTCGATCCATTCCATCTCCATCATGCGGATACGATTGCGATCGACAAAATTCTGCACATCGAGAAGGTTATCTTGCTGGATCTGAGCGACTCGGCCCGCTACCTGCGCGATGCGGGCCATTGCTTCTTCGTAACTGTGTGCGTTGTCGTAGCGCTCTGGCGAAAAGATCTTCAGCGCCA
>CAUYYY010000268.1:0-3754 GCA_963577165.1 Planctomycetota bacterium
TCGAGAACTGGAAAACCAGCGAGCCGAATCTCGGCTACGCAGCAAAATCCTTAACCGTTTCACCCACCTCGGGCTGCCGCAGTTCGAGTGGAGTTAGTCAACAAGGCCCTTGGCAATTGGAATTGAGGTATAGATAAGATAAGATCAGGAAACCGTTCGGAAACGAGTTTACTTTCAGATCTCCCCAGATCGATGCGCCGAATATCTCTCTGAGCTTCCGGAAGTTCCTTGATATCGTTCACACTGCTGACAGCTGGTGGCCAGTGGGGCGTCGGCATACATCCAGAGCCAGGCAAGGTGCAAACGACGACCAGCATACACCAGCGATTGTATTGCATAATTGGCCTCGCTGGGTTTGAATTGCTTGACTTACCATACAGGATCGAATCTATGATAGTGATTTCTAGAGCAACCGGCAACTTTAAGGTAAGCCAATTTCATGGGAATAGGCTTTAGCAGCACTAGCCAAAAGTCGGAGTGGTTAGTAGACTTACGACCTTTGGCGGAGGTGGAAACTCGACAAATTTTTCGGCGGAGCGACCCATGAAACAACCTGTGGCGGGCGTGGCCCCAGCGGTGTTGGAAGAAGTGACGGTGATGACCGTCTGGCCGTCGATTGCGGCCACCGCCTGGGGGCGATTTTGGGGACGCCGGTGTCTTAACTCGTTTGGGTTCAGCCTGCTGGGTGTGCCGATTACGATCGGCCGGCTAATGGCGATCGTTTCCATTCCGTTTGTGCTGCCCGTCTTTTTTCACATGCTCGTGCCGCGGTTGCCGTTTGTCGTCGCGGGTTGGGTGAACTCGTCGTGCCGTCGCTATCGAGTGACCAATCGGCGCGTGGTTGTCGAGCATGGGTTGGGCTTGGGCGAACAAAGTAGCGTGGCGCTCAATCGATATGACACGATCGATGTCGAGGTGCTGCCAGGCCAGGCGTGGTTCCCGGCCGGTGATCTGGTGTTCCGACTCGGATCTATCGAAACCTTTCGCTTGCCAGGTGTGCCCCGGCCAGAACAAATTCGTCAGGTTTGTCTGAAGTCGCAGCGATCGTTCGTCGGTGTGCAGAAAGCTCGCGAGGCGGGTGTGACTGCTGGCTGAGAGTTTTCTGCAAAAACAATATCGTTTAGATCGCGCGGCGAGAGAGGGCCGTGCCGCGGGCTTCGAGCGCCGCATCGATCTTGTCAAGTTGCTCTTCGCCAAGCTGCCAGTCCATAGCGCCGGCGGTTTCCTCGATTTGATCCGCGTGTTTGGCGCCACACAGGGCGACGGTAACACCGGGTCGGTGAATGGTCCAGTTGATCACAACTTGCGCGACGGTTCGTCCGGCATCGGCGGCAACCTTGCGCAGCTGGTCAAGAAAATCTTGGTTCTTCTGCCACTCCTGTCCCTGGTACATCGGATAGGTCAGTCGCTGGTCATCGGACGAGAACTCGTGTTGGCGAGACATGCGGCCCGCCAACAGTCCTTTCATGAGTGGCCAATAGACCATGACCGACACGTCATGCTTTTGACACCAGGGGATGATCTCTCGCTCGGCGCCGCGCTGCAGCATATTGTAGGGGGGCTGTACGGCCGAGAGTGGACAGACCGCGTGAAACGCTTCGATCTGACCAAGGTCGGCGTTCGAAACACCAGCCGTGCGGACTTTACCTTGTAGGATCAACTCTCGAATCGCACCAGCCGATTCGGCCACCGGCACGGCCGGATCGGGGGAGTGCAAGTAGTAAAGTTCTACCCGGTCGGTTCCGAGTCGCTCAAGACTCTCCTCGCATTCACGTTGAATTGTTTCCGGTCGGGCGTCCTGTGCCTGAACTCCGTTAGCGTTATAGTGGATTCCCCCTTTGGTGGCGATGACAAACTGGTCGCGCCGAGCACCGAGCGCTTGGCGAATCAATGTTTCGCTCTCGCCGGCACGACCGTAGCAATAGGCCGTGTCAAGAAAGTTCACGCCGAGATCGATGCAGGCGCGGATCGTGGCCAGCGAATCGGCGTCGTTCACACCGAGGCTGGTGACGCCGGCGATCGGCCAACTGCCGAGTGCGACCGGCGAGACGCGAATGTCGGTTTTACCGATAGGGCGATGCTGCATGGCGGGATCGTCGTGTGGGAAGCGTTGCGTCAAAAAAGGGGGATCCCCGTTTTGCAACGAGCTTCTACGTGTTGCTTCCGTAGAGGATGTAGGCGACGGCCGCGATCAACAGGATGAGGGGAATTGCAATCAGCAGAACACCAAACAGTGCTTCTCCCATGGCGGGCATTTCCTTCCTGTGGGGTGTATCGCGAATCGGACAAACTGGTGACCGGACAGACTATTCTCGCACAATACGTGGCCCGATTTCCAGGGGCATGTTGGGCAAGGCAAGAAGTGGCACAGGGTGGCCGTTACTTGTCGGACGATGCTTACTCGCCTTTCGACCAGTCGCAGGTCACCTCGACCCGCGTGCCGGGGCGGGCGCTTAATGCTTCGGGAATGAGAATCTGGATGGGTAATCCCCATTCGGGCGTTTTCGGATCGCGAAGTTGCTCGATAGGAATCAACTCGACTTGGGGCCCGATACGTCCGATGGTGGTGGCGAACGACTTGTGCCCGACGCTGGCGATCCGCACGTCGACCGGCATACCGGCGTGGGGTGTGATCCGCTGTTGCTGCCGGACATAGCTGACGATGTATCGGCCGTGGTCGCTGGCGATCGTCATAATCGGAGCGCCGGCGACAACCGCCTGCCCTGGCCAGCGATAAATGGCGGCGATGGTTCCGCTCATTGGGGCGCGGACGATGAGCGACTGGCTCTCGACGCAGAGCTGGTTCATCCGAGCCTCTTGGACATCAAGTGCCGCACGAATCGGTGCCAAGAGTGCCGCAACTTCGGCCTGCAACGGGGTGGGATACTGACGAAGCCGCTCTTCGGCGGCGTGGCTTTGGGCCTTGGCCTCCTTAAGTGCCTTTTGGTTATCCTCGATTCGCTTGGCGACTCGATCGCGTCGCAACTGTTCTTCGATGAATTCAAGCCGCGGGAATGAGTTCGGTTCGTCGTTTACGAGAGGTGTGATGATCTCAATCACTTCTTTGCGACGCTGGAGATTGACTTGGTCGATGTCGATCTGCACCTGGCGATCGAGAACGTTGAGCCGATGCCGCTCGATTTGCCATGCCAAGCGGTTTGCCTTGCGCGAACGGTTGTACTCTTGCTGGGCATCTCCAAAGGAAATCTCCGCCTGGGCGGCGACGAGTTTTTTGCGGATTCGAGCCGATTCCGATTCGAGTGTTTTGGTCGCCGCGATCAGAGACGCATCATCGAGCCGCGCGATCACCTGCCCCGCCTCGACCCGATCGAAAAGTGACCACGGTCTGGTAATCGAGGATTCAAGGCCGACCAGGATTCCGTCGGTTGCCGTCGCGACATCGATGCGGACCGCCTCGATAATGCCCGTCGCATTCGGGAGCCGTCCTTGTTCTCGCCAGAGCAAGGCGACCACAACCAATCTGCAAGCGAAGGCGAGATAGGGCACCACCTGGTAGCGGAATCGCTGCCAGCGATGTGAGAGCGGAGTTCGGATGCGCTGACTGCGAACCATCAATTAAACCCGCCGCGGCGGGAACCAAACAGGGAAAATCTACGGTAATGGAAAACTTCTGACTATTTCGTGATGAACTCTACCACGAAGAGACTAAATCTCCGACTCATCTTAACGCATGAAAAGAGAAACGTGCTCTAATCCTTCCGTATTGGAAAGTTCCATCTGAAGTTCATCGCCT
>CAUYYY010000269.1:0-3743 GCA_963577165.1 Planctomycetota bacterium
CGTCCAACGAGATCTGCTGCCCATCGTCGAAGGAACAACCGTGCAGACGAAATACGGTTATGTTCGGACCGACCACATTCTGTTCGTGGCGGCCGGGGCCTTCCACAAAAGCCGTCCGAGCGACTTGATGCCGGAACTCCAGGGCCGTTTCCCAATCCGCGTCGAATTGAACGACCTGACCAAAGAAGACTTTGTTCGCATTCTGACCGAGCCGCGCAGCGCGCTGACCAAGCAGTACGCGGCGCTGATGGACACCGAAGGCGTCACACTCGATTTCACCGACGACGCGATCGATGCCTTGGCCGACTATGCGTATCAGGTGAACCAGTCGACGCAGAACATCGGCGCCCGTCGTCTTTACACCATCATGGAACGGATGCTCGAAGAACTGAGCTTCGAATCGCCGGAAATGAAGATGGGTAAGGTCGAAATCAACGCCGCGTATGTACGCGAAAAGCTGGACAAGATTAGCCAGGACGAGGATTTGAGTAAGTTTATCCTATAGCGTTTAGCCGCAGGCGCCGGTGAACATCCTCGACGACTTCATTCAGATCATTTGAAGTGGCGCGGATATGAAACAACCGCGAGGTCGGCCCATTGGCCTCGATTCGGATCTCGATCCGGTCGGCCGGAAGGCAAGCCTCCACGCGGTCTGCCCATTCGACAAATGTGAGCCCTTCCGATTCAAAGTACTCGTCGGGTCCGAGTTCGAGAAACTCATCGTCGTCACGCAGCCGGTAGGCATCGAAATGATAGATCGGTCGACGCCCTTGATATTCACCGAGGAGAACGAACGTCGGACTGACAACGTCGCCTTCGGCCACGCCGATCGCGCGAGCAATCGCCTGGACCAGCCGCGTCTTGCCGGCGCCGAGCGTCCCCTCAAGAGCGATCGTCGTGCCGGCCGGAAGCGCTTCGGCCAATGCCGCGCCGAGTCGCATGGTGGCTTGCTCGTCTTCGGCGTGATAAGTGAGCGCGGTCATGGTTCATCCCGATGCTCGTATCCACCGATCGGCAATGGTTTCCGCTGGCCGTCGTCTTCCAGCCAGAGACCTCGCTCGGCGACGAACTGGCCTATTTCGGTGATGGGCACGTCGAGCGTTTTGTCCCGAAGGATTCGGTCGGCCGCGGCCTGCGGCACGGCCAGCAAAAGCTCGAAGTCCTCGCCGTCGTGTAAGGCATGTTCGAGCGGCGTCCGGCTACCGGCGGTCGATGCGGCCAGTGCTTTCGCGGCGTCTGACACCGGCACCCGAGCCGACGCAACAACCGCACCGCAGCCGCTTTCCTCCGTCAGATGGCCGAGGTCTGTCGAGAGGCCATCGCTGATGTCGATGCCGGCGTGCAGCTCGTATTGGGCCATGAGCCGGAGCGCCTCATCAACTCGCGGCTCGACATCCAGGTGTCGGCCCAGGATGCTTCCGCCCAATGTTCCGGTCACCAAGATTCGGTCGCCTGGTTGGGCGCCGCTGCGGGTGAGTGGTCCACGGTCGGTCAATTCGCCGATGGCGGTCACGCTGATCACCAGCGGCCCATTCCACGTGTTGGTATCCCCGCCGGCAATCGCCAGGTCAAAACGTTCTGCCAACGGCAGCAGGCCCTCGTACAGGCTGATCGCCAGCTCACCCGCACCGCAGCGAGGCAAGGCGAGCGCCACAACGGCCGCGAGGGGCCGGGCCGCCATCGCCGCCAAGTCGCTCAAATTGACGCCCAGGGCCTTATGACCAATCCGTCGAGGCTCGACTTCTGCCAGAACGAAATCGACCTGATCGGTGAGCAAATCAGTGGTGACGACACAGCTTGCCCCATCGGCCAGGGCTAGCACTGCCGCGTCGTCGCCTGGTTTTAAGGCAAGGCAAGGTTTCGAGGGCAACCGCTGCCTGAGCCACCGAATGAAATCCGACTCCATGAGACCGCTGCTGGGAATTATTGGGCAGAGAGTCACCGACCATCGCCGAACGCGCTTTGGCCGTCAACAAGAATTATGGCCCAACGGTCTCGTAACAATCAACCGGCTTGCGTGGCCCTTTGCTCGGTGGCTACTCCGCTGCATCCCGCGACGACCGAATCGCGAGCCTCATATTACCCTGGCGGACTTCCTGCCCGCGGAGAATCCAGAATTTGACCGATTCGTCCTCTGGCAAATCTGCGACAGTGAGAATGTAGGAGACGTCTTCCATCGAAGTCGTTTCCCATCGGTTCACGCCGACCAGCATGCCGAGCAGCACGTCGCCTCGCCGGATGCCATGACGAGCGGCCGGACTGCCGGGTCTTATGGCCGATACCTCAAGGCCGCCATCGTAGTGTGTATTATATTTTCGGAATTGGATGGGAGAGATCGTGCGTAGTTTAAGTCCCATGACCTCCCACGCAATGTCATTGATCGGATCACTCGGCTGTGGCACTGAAGCCAAGATGAGGCTCAGCTTGACCGGATCACGGCCCCGTCGAACGGTAATCTCGACTTCCTCTCCAGTTTTACGTTCTAGGAGTGCTCTCTCCAAATCGAGAGCGCGTTGCACTGACAACTGGCCGACCGTGGTAATTTCATCGCCCGGTTCAAGCTCTCCACGGGCCGCGGGGCTGTCGGTTGCCACGCGATCCACGACCACCCGTGCATTTGTCAGACCTGGCTTTTTTAAGACGACGCCGTGCCAACGCCGGTCAATGTGCTCAATGCTCATCAGCTTGGCGGCCACCTCCATCACCTTGTCGACGGGAATTGCAAAGGCGATGCTTTGGGCTCCGGCACGTACCGCAACATTGATGCCAATCATTTCACCGTCGATGTTCATCAACGGTCCGCCTGAGTTGCCCGGGTTGATGGCGGCTGAAGTTTGGATTTGATCCTCGTACCTTTGAGTATCGCTGACGTGAACCGTCCTGTGCAATGAACTGATAATACCTTCCGTGATAGTGTGTTCGTAGCCATAGGCGTTGCCGATGGCAATGGCCGGCTCGCCCACGTCGAGATCCCTCGACGTGCCAATCGTGATCACAGGCAGTTTCTTCTTGATGTCGATCTTAATAATTGCTAAGTCGGTAATCGGATCGTGTGAAATAAGTCGGGCAACATGCGGTTTGCCACTGGCCAAGGTGACCTGAATACGGCGTACCTCGTCAACCACATGATGATTCGTGATGATGTATCCTCGCGGATCAATCACGACGCCGGTTCCCATTCCATTCACGCGGCGAGTTGATTCGGTTTGCCCGTACTTATCGCGATGGCCCAAAACCGTCTTTTGACCGTGAATGCTGACGACCGAGGGCCGTGTCTCTTTCACAATCCGGACAATCGCCGTGTTCCGCAACTCGGATCCGACGGACGGCGTCACGGCCGTGAGGGTCGTTGCCGAAAGCAATGCAAGCACGAAGAGACGACCGAGGGATGGGCGAAATGACGGCAGGGCAAGGAGGTGGCGCATGAAGTAGCCCGTCAGCGTTGGATTGGCCTGGGGATTCGTACGCGGTAGGTGATACCGCGCGGGTAAACAGATCGCCGCAAAGGTGTTGCGACATGGACTTTTGATCGACGCGATAGCACCGGTCGCTTAAGCGCCAACACGTAGAGCCGTCACAGTCGTCCTAGCTTGTCAGTGGATAAGGCGACGGCAACCAACCGAGCGAAATGAAAGCGCCGGTCCAGTGAGGATATGACCGGCGGGGATTCGGAAGTTACCGAACGGGCTTCCACTCGGGCTTCCTAGTGGAAGCGGATCGCAGATCCTTCTGAGGAATCGCAG
>CAUYYY010000270.1:0-3742 GCA_963577165.1 Planctomycetota bacterium
CATGGGCCTCGTCGGTCTTGGCCACGATGATGACGCCACTCGTGTCGCGATCCAATCGATGCACGATGCCAGGCCGCGTCGAGCCGCCGACCGTGCTAAGCCGCTCGAAATGATGCCGCAGCGCCGCGGCCAGTGTGCCCGACCCATGCCCCTTCGACGGATGAACCACCATGCCGGGCGGCTTATTGACGGCAGCCAACACCTCATCCTCGTAGAGGAGTTCGAGCGGGATTGCCTCCGGTTGGGGACCGGTCGCCACGGGTTCGGATAGTGCAACGTGGATTTGTTGCCCGCTGCGCAGTCGTAGTGATGGCTTGGACTGCGAGCCGTCAACCGTAACCCCGCCCGAATCGATCGTGCGTCGCAAGCTGCTACGACTCAGTGTGGGAAGCTGCCCGGCGAGAAAAGCGTCCAGCCGGTCCCCGACGTGCATATCGTCGACGACAAGATCAAACGTTGACGCGCCGGGATCGCTGTCAGACATCGCCATACTCGCCAGCAGAGATGAACCGTTTGCGAGTGAATCGATGTCGCACAACGTTATTCGCCATCCTCGACATCGGCCGATTCTGAATCTGAGGTGTCGGCAGACTCTGACGACGGTTTGACATCCGAGGTTTCTGTCGCCGCATCCGATTCACCTTCCTCATCGGCGGCCGCCGGCTCAACGGATGAGGGCACATAGCGATCGACCGCGGCACCATCTCCACCGCTGTCTCCCAGATCCAAACCGAAACCAGGCGGAAACAACCCTCCATCGCCACCGAGAGAATCCGGCTCGAACAACGGCCGAGCGCCCGGTGTGCCGGGGCCTGTCGTATTCGCAGCACCCGTCGGCTGGGCGACGACAAACCAACCGTAGAACTCTTTGGTCTCACGATTTTCGACCGCCTTCATCCGAGCAGCCGCAGACTGGCCAAAAACGCCCGTGACCAGGGCATATTGTTCTTGAGCCTTGTCTAACCGCCCCTCCATCTCGAAAGCGCGTCCCAAACCAAAGGATGCTCGGCTCAGAATCTCCGGATCGGTGGAGTTTTTTTGCAGTGAAACATACGCGCGACGTGTCTTACCAAGCAACTCTTTTGATGCGGGCCCATCAACAAAAAGGAGAAACGAGACTTGGCGCAACAGCGCATCGGCCCGGGCAATGTTTGCCCAATCCGCAATCTTCGTGCCCGAGTACTCTTGAGCGATCCTTTGAAGTTGATTCAAGTCAACGCGTCCGCCACTCACCGCGTTGTAGTACTCTTCCCACGCTTCCGCTTCCCGCTGCGACGATCGGCTGGTCACCAGGTAGCCGCCGATCGCGATGACAAGCCCAACGACGACAACCGCCCAGATCACGTTGGTGTAGGGCTTAATATGGTCGATCCACCTAGCCATCGTATCGGCCAGTACATTCGTTTCCAAATCGTGACGTCGTTCGGTCTTCATGAAATAGGCAAAGAAATCGGGAAAGGTTCAGTCCGGCAAGGCGGTGCCCTTGCTCACCAAGGTAAGAGCGGAAGTAAGCCAGGAGTATAGGACGTTGTGGCAAATGGCGTCAAGTCCGGGCACTTGCCATCTCGCCGCCGAGATGTGACTCGCATGAAAAACTCACGCCCCTTCCGGCAACTGCCGGCGGCCAGTATGATTTCGCTTTTAGCGTTGCGCGGCTTTCCCGACGAAAACAAACATATTTCAGCGCCGTCAAGTTATCTCGCAATCCGCTCTGGTCATCCATGTCTCACGATCTCAACGCCGCCCAGCGCGAGGCCGTCAACACCCTGTCCGGCCCGCTCCTGGTTCTGGCTGGAGCGGGCACCGGCAAAACACGCGTGGTCATCTACCGCATCGCAAAATTGATCAAGAGCGGTGTGCCGGCGCAGCGGATTTTGGCGGTGACGTTTACCAACAAAGCTGCCAACGAGATGCGCCAGCGGACAACCGCATTGTTGGGTCGCCGACGTGGTCAGCAGCGGCCTGAAATCTCCACATTTCACTCGCTCTGCGTCCGCGTCCTGCGTCGCCACATCACCGTGCTTGGTTATCCCAAGCGATTCGCCATCTACGATCGGGCTGACCAAGAAAGTGTCGCTCGCGCTACGTTGCGTGAGATCAAAGTACCCGGCGAGACACTGCGACCTTCCGATTTTCTCTACTTCATCAGTCGCTGGAAGATGGCCTCGGTGCGGCCGCGCAAGGCGACATCGCTAGCCGGAACCGACAAGGAACATTTGGCTGCCGTAGCCTACCGACGATACCAGAACAATTTGAAATCGAAAGGCGCCGTCGATTTTGACGACCTGCTCTTGCTAACCGAAGAACTCTTCGAGAAATATCCCGATGCGCGCCGTGCCGAGGCGGATCGATTCGATCATCTGTTGATCGACGAATATCAAGACACCAACGGAAGCCAATATAGAATCATCAAGCGATTGGCGATCGGACACCGGAACCTCTGCGTTGTGGGGGACGACGACCAATCGATCTACGGCTGGCGAGGTGCGGAGATCACGCATATTCTTCGTTTCGAGCGTGACTGGCCCCGGGCGACCGTGGTGCGACTCGAAGAGAACTATCGATCAACGGCCGCGATTCTCGAACGTGCCAACCAGCTTATTCTTTTCAACAAAAACCGTCACGACAAAGTATTGCGGGCGGCCCGCCATGGCGGTGAGCCACCGCGTATTTTGCAGTTCAAGGATGAAACAGCGGAAGCCGAAGGCATCGTCCAAGACCTGAAGAAGCGGCTTGCACAACGGGGCACCGTGCCTCGTGACTTTGCCATACTGTTTCGCACGAACGAGCAGCCGCGTGCCTTTGAAATGGTTCTGCGCAAGGAAAACTTGCCGTACGTGCTCGTCGGCGGCATGTCGTTTTATGACCGCAAAGAGGTCCGCGATCTGCTGGCCTACTTGAAAGTGTTGGCCAATCCGCACGATGAACCCTCGCTGCTGCGAATCATCAACACGCCGCCACGCGGCATCGGCCAGGCAACCGTTAAGCGGCTGCTCGACCTGGCGGTCAGCAACGGGAAAAGCTTGTGGTCGACGCTTGGGTCGCCGGCGGCTCGCGCTGAGGCGGGTGACAAAGCTGCCCGAAGTATCGGTCAATTTCGAGCGACCATCGAATCCTTTCGCTCGCGGGTCGGTCATGACAGCTTGTCTCGTCTGGTTTCAGAGCTAATCCAAAAGACCGGCTACACCAGCGAATTGAGCCGCATTTACACCGATCCTACTGAGCGGGAGGCTCGTATGGCATCGGTCGAGGAAATCGTCAATGCGGTGGCGAACTATGAAAAGCAGGCCCAAAAACCAACGTTAAGCGGCTATCTCGAAGAAGCGGCCCTTGGTGACCGCGACGATACCACCGAAAAAGATTCGCAGTTGGCGCGAAACGCGATTGCCTTGATGACGCTTCATAGCGCCAAAGGCTTGGAATTTCCCCAAGTCTATCTGGTCGGTTTGGAAGAGGGCATCCTGCCACATCACCGGAGCGTAGCCGCCGATGGGGACGCGATTGATGAGGAACGACGGCTCTGTTACGTCGGTGTCACCCGAGCACGAGACCGCCTGACCCTGTCGCTCGCGTTGACGCGAAAAAAGTGGGGCAAAGCGCGTGACAGCCAACCGAGCCGTTTCCTCTACGAATTTACCGGTCAGGCGGAACTTCTGAAGGCTAAAAAGGCTAGCGCCCAGACGAGGCTCAAAGCCACCACGCGGCGCAAATCGAGATCGCCCGCCCGCCGTTAAACCGCTGG
>CAUYYY010000271.1:0-3736 GCA_963577165.1 Planctomycetota bacterium
AAAGTCGTCCGTGGCACCGTAGGTAATTCCTGATTTCACACCACCGCCTGCCATCCAGGCACAGAAGCTCTCCTGTTGATGCTCACGCCCGTGTTTCTCAATCGGAGACTTGCCCGAAATATCTTGACTCCACGGAGAACGACCGAATTCGCCGGACCACAGAACCAGTGTTTCATCCAGCAAACCGCGGCGCTTCAGGTCTTTGATCAAACCCGCAATCGGCTTGTCCGCACCGGCGCAGCTGTTTGGCAGCGCTGTGAGGATATCGCCGTGATGGTCCCAACCACCCATGGTTACCTGAACGAAACGTACGCCAGCCTCGCTGAGTCGGCGGGCCAGCAGACAGGCGCGGCCGTTACGGTCGGTTTTTTCATCACCGATGCCGTACAACTCCAGGGTTTCTGGCGATTCGTCGGAAAGATCAACCAGCCGTGGCGTCTCAGACTGCATGCGAAACGCCAGCTCGAAGGATTCGATAATGCCTTCCATTTGGGCGTCCGTCTTGACCCGATTAAGCAAGCGCTGGTTCATGCGTTGCAGAAAGTCGAGCCGACGTCGTTGCAGGGACGAGTCGGTATCCGCGTCTTGCAAATACTTGATCGCGGATGACTGATCATCCTCGGGAACCTTCAGCGGTGTACCTTGATGAGCCGGTGGTAGAAACGAAGCACCATAGTTGCGGGTGTCCCCGGGCGGATGGATGGTAATGAAGCTGGGCAGGTCCTCGTTCTCGGTCCCGAGTCCGTAGCTGATCCATGATCCCATCGACGGGAGCGAGCCGGCTAGCGTTCCGGTATGGAACTGCAGCGTCGCGGGTGCATGAGCTTTGTTGTCCGTGTACATCGCTTGCAGCAAGCAGAGGTCGTCCGCGATGCTGGCCACGTGCGGCATCAGATCTGAGATCTTCATTCCCGACTCGCCGCGAGGACGGACGGCAGCCACCGGTCCCAACGCCACGGAATTTTCGACTCCCACGCGAATCTGTTGGTCGTCGATGGGAGCCGCAATGGTTTGGCCGTGTTTCTTCGTAATTAGCGGCTTGGGATCAAACAGATCTGGCTGTGATGGTCCTCCGGCCATGAAGAGGAAAATCACGCGTTTGGCTCGCGGCTTGTGCAGAGGCATGCAAGGCGCCAAAGGCCCGGTCGCAGCCTCAGCGACACGTGACATCAAGCTGTGCAACGCCAGACCACCGAATCCACATGTCGAAGTTTGCAGCCAATGCCGACGAGTGCAACGGTCAAAGGTTCGGATTCTATTCATGGTCGATCTCGGCTAAAGCCTCATCAGAAATTCATTCGAGGCAAGCACCGCATGGCATAACTCAAGCCACCCGCGGTTAATATCATCCACGAGAAACGCCTCTGCGTCAAGTTTCTCTTCGGCGGCGATAGGTCGGTTCAATGTCCGCAGCCAGAGCAGGTCGAGCCGCGCCGCGCTGTTGGGCACTTCGTCCATTACCCACCGGGCTAAAGCCTCGGCTTGTTTTTTCGCAAAAGGACTATTCATCAGGAATAGAGCCTGTGTTGGCACAGCCGTGATCGAGCGTTGGCCAGCGAATTGGGCCGGCTGTGTAAAATCGAAAACGTTGCGCAACTCCGCTGGCCCTGGCTGTGCCCCGGAACGGATCACCGGAAGATAGATGGTCCGTTGGAACGCTTGCTCCGGACGCCAAGTTTTGAAGCTGAAGGAAGGTGGGTTCACGTTCTCGGGATCGATGTTGGCCACGTTCTCCGGAAACTCCAGCGGCATGGCCGGACCACCGACCGACGGTTGAAGTTGTCCACTCACCGCGAGCATCGAATCTCGCAATGCCTCCGCGTCCAACCGACGACGATTCATCCGCCACAATAAACGGTTCTCGAAATCGACCTCGCTGGCCCGCTCGTTGTGCCCGCTGTTCATGCGATAGGCGCGGCTGAGCACCAGCGAGCGAATCATGCGCTTCTGAGACCAGCCGTTCTCCATGAATCTTACCGCAAGGTAATCCAGCAGTTCTGGATGGGTGGGCGTCTCACCAGGGAGACCGAAGTAGTCGACCGACCGCACCAGCCCGGCGCCGAACAGTTTCTCCCAAATTCGATTCACGGCAACACGCGAGGTGAGCGGATTGTCGGGACTGGCGAGCCAGTCTGCCAACTGACGGCGCCCGCTTTTTGTCGCGGGGATGTCGGGAAAAACAGCCGATACCACCTGAAGGAAACCGCGGGGCACCTCGTCTCCCAACGTGTGCGGATTGCCACGCTCGGTAATCCGCATATTGACCGGCTGCTCGACGTCTCGAACCCCATAGACTCGCGGAACCCTCGGAGTAAAGAACTCGGCGTGCTCGATCTCTCGATCCAACTGCCCGATTCGGTCCGCGAGTTCATCGCGCTCTTTTGTCAATTCATCGAGCGAGACTTCTTGGTCGGACGGCGCCTCGCCTTTTTCGATCAGCTCGTCAAGCACGCTCTTGCGATCGGCGTTCTGACTTCGCTCGTCCTTGAACGCCGCAATGCGCTCGGTATGGCGGCGCGTTTGCTCGGCTCGCGCGGTTTGCTCGGATTCCGTCTCAGGCAATTCGACCGCGATCGTGTCGCTCCAAACACCGCGATCGGTCTTATAGACCGACTGGGTGCCATGGAAAAAGCCTGCGAGTGCGTAGTAGTCGCGCTGCGAGATCGGGTCGAATTTGTGGTCGTGGCAACGCGCACAGCCGATCGTCATGCCCAGAAACGCCTTGCCGATCTTGTCCACTTGCTGGTCAATGATGTCGACGTGCAGCTTGGCCTTGTCGGCTTCCACAACTTCAAGATCGCCCAGCACGAGGAAGCCGGTCGCCGTGATACTGGCCGCTTGCTCCCTGACCGTGTCATACTCGAGCAAGTCGCCAGCAATCTGTTCCCGGATAAAGTGGTCGAAAGGCTTGTCTTCGTTCAGTGCGTCGATCGTATAGTCACGATATCTCCAGGCGTGTTCAGCAAATAAGTTGTTCGACGTCCCGATTTGATCCGCGTAACCGACGAGGTCCAACCAATGCCGCGCCCAGCGCTCGCCAAACGCGTGTGATGCTAACAAACGGTCGACGACGATCGCGTGAGCAAGCGGCGAGGTGTCTCGCTGGAAATCACGGATCTCCTTTACTGTCGGCGGCAATCCGGTGAGATCAAAACTGATGCGACGCAGCCAAGCATAGCGATCGGCATCCTCGGCGGGACTTAACCCTTCACTCTCAAGCCGGCTCAGCAGGAAGAAGTCGACCTCTGACAGTGGCCACGAGCGGTCGTTTATGTCCGGCAGTTTTGGATTTTTCACTGGCTGAAAGGCCCAATGATCTTGCCCGTCGGCCACCGTCGTTGCTGGCGAGCCCGCGGAATTCTCAACCTGGGAGTCCGCTGCTGCTGTTTGTGCCGCAAGACCATCTTCCGCCGGCAACGGCAAAGAAAGCAGATAAATGCAAACGAGCACAGCACCGCGACGAGCCATGCTCTTCACTGCCTTCATTCTCAACTCGCTTGTCACCTTTGAGAGCAGGTCTCGCATGCTTTCCGCCCTTGAGTTAGACCGACGATTGCTCCTCGGCGAAAAATTGCCAATTCGATCGAGCAAGACGATCCACGAGTATTATACACGATTTTCCTGGCTATTGAATCTCCTCCTTGAAATACGCACCAAATCTTCATCAAGCGAGGCCTCATCAAGCGAGGATCGTCGTTGCTCCATTCAATCTGTTTGTTCGAGGACAAAAAGACCA
>CAUYYY010000272.1:0-3702 GCA_963577165.1 Planctomycetota bacterium
CGTGGGTTGAGCGAGTGACCGGAATCTCCCCGAGCAAGATGGAGCAACTGATCGTCGGCGTGTGTGGCGATCGAGAGGATCCGTTCGTCACGGTCGGTGTGATCCACATGCGGGCGCAGCAGTCGATCACCAGCGGCGCCAGACGTTGGGCCGGTTGGACGCCGATACAACACGATGGAGAAACGTACTATCAGTCTGTTGAAAAAGGGGGACAGGCACCCTCGTCGGTTCTTGGTTCAATCCAATTGGCAGAGAGGCGGGATTTTCGTGATAGTTCGGGAGCCAGTCCCCGTTTTTCAGCGGTTTATCTGCCGGCGGAAGCGCAAGGCAGCACGGTTGTCTTTGGCCCGGCTGCCGCGATCGAGGAGGTCATTCGCGCTGCCGGTGCGGCTCCGCCGCTGCGGCGGGAGATGGAGGCGTTGTTGGCCGACAGTGATGCAGCGAGGCATGTGACGATTCTCCTGGCGCCGAGTTTTTTACAATCCGATGGCAAGGCGTTGCTGAGCGGGGTGGCGGCGAAGCTGAGCGAGCCGCTTGACTGGTTTTTCGGCGATCGTGCTCAGGCGGTTTTGTTGAGCGTCCATATTGGCGAGTCGTTTTTCGCGGAACTCCGCGTGGCGGGCACGAGCGATGTTGCGCCGGCCAAGCTGAGCACGGAGTTGCGAGATCGGCTGCACGAGGTGCCGGAGCGGGTCGAGGCGTATGTGGTCTCGCTCAGAGAGCGGCCGTATGGACGGCTGCTGTTGCATCGCTTTCCACAGATGGTCCGCCTGGTTGACCGTTTTACTCGCTGCGCGGTGGAACATCGCCAGGCGGTGCTACGTTGTTATCTGCCTGCGGCGGCGGGGCACAATTTGCTTTTTGGCGTGGAGCTGACATTAGCGGAACATCGCATGGCGGAACGGGCACCGACCGCAAGGAAAGCCACCTCGCCACAAACCGTGCGCGAGCGGTTATGGCAGCCGATGACGCTTCGTTTCGAACAGGATACGTTGGAGTCGGCTCTGCGGATGGTCGCCGAGGCGGTTGGGGTCGAGATTGTGATCGCGGGCCGCGACCTGCAGTTGGACGGCATCACGAAGAACCAATCGTTTGGAATCAACGTGGCAGACCAGCCGGCCGAGGAGGTGCTGTTACGTATTCTGCGTTTGGCGAATCCGGACAAGTCGGCCCAGAGCGCGGCCGACCCGGCTCAGAAACTGGTCTACGTGATGCGTTCCAACGGACGCGATGGCTCGGAGCAGGTAGTGGTCACAACACGAAGCCAGGCAGAGAAACGCGGAGAGCTGCTGCCCGAAGCGTTTGTAGTAGGCCGGAACAAGCGGTAGCGCAGTTCCGGCTGGCGTACGATTGGACAGTGGCTTGCCGGAACTGCGCGGAGCTTGTTCCGGCCTACACGGATAAGTCACATTGTTTTCCCGATCGCTTCGGCGACTTTGCGGCAGCGGACCATGGTTTCATCGAACTGTTGGAAAGTAAGCGATTGGAATCCGTCGCTCATGGCCGTCTCGGGATCGGGGTGAACTTCAAGGATCAGCCCGTCGGCGCTGATGGCCACACTGGCAACGGCCATGTCGGGAACCAACGCGGTGTGACCGGTGCCATGACTGGGGTCGACGACGACCGGCAAGTGCGTTCGCTGATGCAAATAGGTGACGGTGGACAGCGGCAGGGTGAATCGGGTATGCGATTCGTAGGTGCGGATTCCCCGTTCGCAAAGCATCACGTTTGGGTTGCCTCCGTTGAGAATATATTCGGCAGCCAGCAGGAGTTCTTCGATCGTGGCGCTCGGCCCACGCTTGAGCAGCACGGGGTGCCGCACGCCGCCGACCGCTTCGAGGAGACGATAGTTCTGCATGTTGCGGGCGCCGATTTGAAGCACATCGGCGTATTCACAGACCAGTTGCAAATCCTCGGCCGCGATAATCTCGGTGACGACGGACAGGCCGGTCTCGGCACGGGCGGTGGCGAGCATTTTGAGACCGTCCTCTTTGAGTCCCTGAAAACTGTAGGGACTGGTGCGTGGCTTGAAGGCCCCGCCGCGCAGAGCGGTCGCGCCGGACTTCTTGACGGCCCGGGCCGTGCTGACAATTTGTTCTTCGCTTTCCACCGAGCACGGTCCGGCGATCACGCCGATGTGGCCATTGCCGACGGTCAGGCTGCCATCTCGGATCACGGTTGGTTCGGATTTTACTTCGCTGCTGGCGATTTTGTACGGTGCGAGGATGGGGACCACCTCGTCGACGCCCGCGCCACTTTCGAGCGATTCGCGGTGCATGCGTCGTTCATCACCGATGGCGGCGATGACCGTTCGTTCGGTGCCGACGATAACCATCGCCTTGAGACCGAGCGATTGGATTGTTTCCTTCATGTGTTCGACCTGCTGCTGGGTCGCACCTTTTTTCATAACAACAATCACGGTTCAGTACTCCGTCGGTTGAAAAGCAGTAAGTTGGTTTTGGAACGACTCGTACTGGCCAATTAAAAAAGCTGGCCAAATAGCTGGCCAAATAAAAAAGCCCTGGGATCCAACTTTGGGTCCCAGGGCTTCTGATCGGTTTTGTCCAGTCAGATGAGGTTGCCTACCACCTCCGGCCCCGCGACCCGCGGGCAGATAAAGCTAAACCAGAAAAAGTAGGCAGTGCGATTCATCATGGTATTCATTGTTGTCCGTCGTGGCGGCGTACGCAAGTAGAAAGCGGGAAAATATTTGTTAAAAATGGAGCGAGCCGCTGCTTGCCGCTTGCTTTTCCGGCTTGGCGGCCTGGGCTAAAAAACGGTCCGCGGGACCCCTGCTTAAGCCTGCCGCTGCTGCAACCAGTATTCTCGGAAGGCTTTCAAGCGAGGTAACGACTCGCGGTCCCTGGCCCGACCGGTCGCTTCTTTGCTGGCAATAATACCGTCTGGATGACAGACGGGAAAACCTTCCACGTCGACATGACGCTGCCAGGCATCCTCGAACCGTTCGATTCCGTCCGGCGCGAAGATGAGGTCCAGATCAAACGGGCCGTTTTTGAGTTGAACAAAATCCTTTCCTCGCTCGACCTGACTCGCTTGGTCATCGGTCAGCGCGAATCCCAAGTCGCGAAGCGCATTAACCAGGGATCGCCCATTTTCCGGCGTACGGTCAACGAACAGATGGGCATCTTGGGTCGTGTCTGGAAACCCGAGCAAGATCGCATCCGACTTGCCAAGAAACAGATAGCGAACACCGTGCCGATCAAAAGCGTCGCGTATTTCCTCGGCTTGGCGATACTCAAACGTGCCCATACCCCAACCAATCCGGAAGATTATCCTGGCACCAGCGGCGATAGTCGGCCGTCGTGTCGAAAGCACGAAAATCGGCGTCATCGAGTACCGGCTTGTGCGTACGAATAAACGCGTAACGAAACCGAACTTTTAAGGGGCGACGCGCCGCAGCCTCAAACTCCTCCCACCATGAAGACGGGATTCCGTGATTTGTGGCCCCCCGTTTCTCGCTGGAATTGGGATCGGAAGAACTGGGTTCGTTCACGCTCATGCCACTATTCTACCCCATTCCCGGCTCAAGCGCGAACAGGGTCTGCGACGCCAGTGCGAGTCACGCTCACGCAGACTGACACTACCGGAGGAAGTAATAGACGATCGCAATGACTGCGACGTAGATAAGGACCAATGCGGCCGCCTGCAATGGGTGGCTATGGTCGGTTGGCTGGGCCATGA
>CAUYYY010000273.1:0-3666 GCA_963577165.1 Planctomycetota bacterium
CGCGGTGCGCTGGCAGCAGTCCCAACCGGAAGTCAGGCTCGGCGAGGAGTGGTTTAAGCTCGTGTCGCTGGACGAACTCCCAGCTACGGAGATCGTGACTTTTAGCAAGCAAACCTATGGGAACCGGTGGCAGAAAAGATTCGAAGAGGACCTCGTTGAGCTGCTCTCGCGCATGGGGCATACGCCACAGGATACGGTCACGCTGGTTGTACAATCGCTTACGTCGGAAGAGACACAGGTCTTGGAAGACGTCCCCATATCGGAAGAGAATCGATCGGCGATTTATGCGGCGGCCCGAAAGCGGGAGACTTCGGAGCCATAGCGCGATCGCGTGACACAGGTGGCGCCGACAGTCGTTCGGGGTTGGCGTTGCCACCGAGTAAACTTTTTCGAACGATTGTCGGTCCGCCGTGGCGGAGAAGGTTTGACGCGTTGAACCCTGTCTCCTGACACCTGAACCCTTTTGTCATTCCCCCTTTCCAGCTAAACATTACCAACTGAATTATGGGTGGCCAAAAACAGACCTTGAATTTGTGATCCAATTTGCTACACTGGTCCGTGGCAATCAACATGCCGCGTTCTTTGAAAATTTAGTAAGAAAAAGCTACGGCCTGGCAGGTGCGCAAGGGGTGCGCGCTCCGCGCTCGCGTCGCAGCTAAACATGGGTATTTCGTCATTTCCCCACTCCACATTCAAAACGTTCGACTATTCGAGAAGAGGCCCCTTATCAAACGCTCCTGCCCCCCCCTATAAGGCGCGCTCGAAAACGTCCAAATTGTCGAACACACCGGCCATGCGAAATCCGCTCAATTCGTGCCAGTCCCCGCCGGCGAAACTTTTCGGGAAAAGTTTCCAAAAAAGGGTTGTGGCCCGCTTTAAGAATGTGTACGCTTGTACACACTTGGGATTTGGGACGATTCGTCTACCCTGCACAGAAGGTCTCGGGATGTCCGCCACTTTGACGCCAGCGGTCCGCAACGGAGCCAGCGGGAGCCAGGCCCAGGACAGACAGACTAAAGATCCTGCCGCCACGCTCAAGCGCGTGTTCGGCTTCGATAGCTTTCGCGAGGGGCAGCGGGAGGTCATGACGCGGCTGTTGGACGGGCGGTCGGTGTTGTCGGTTTTTCCGACCGGGGCGGGCAAGAGCCTTTGTTACCAATTGCCGGCCCTGTTGCTCGACGGACTGACCCTGGTCATTTCGCCGCTCATCGCGCTGATGAAGGATCAGATCGATTTCCTGACCGAGCGCGGCGTGCCGGCGGCTCGGTTGGATTCGAGCCTCGATCGAGCAGAAACGTTGCAAGTGTACGACAACTTGCGCAGCGGACGGTTGAAGTTGCTCTACGTCTCGCCCGAGCGACTCGGCAACGAACGCTTTGAACAGTTGCTCTCGCGCTTGCGCATCAGCCTGCTGGCGATTGACGAGGCACACTGCATCAGCGAATGGGGCCACAACTTTCGGCCCGACTATCTGCGGATCGCTCAGTTGGCCCGCCAGTTGAAGGTCCAGCGGGTGCTGGCGCTGACCGCCACGGCAACGCCCGCGGTGGCCGACGACATTGCGGCGGCCTTCGACATCGAGAGCGACGACGTCGTGCACACCGGATTTTACCGGCCGAATCTTACGCTGCGGGTAACGCCCTGTGCGAGCAACCGTCGCAACGAGCTGCTTTTCTCTCGAATTAGCCAGCGACCGGCGGGTCCGGCGATTGTTTACGTCACGCTGCAACGCACGGCCGAAAAGGTGGCCGGTTATCTCCAAGAGCAGGGGCTCAACGCGGCGGCCTATCATGCGGGCATGAACACCGACAAGCGGACCGAAATCCAAGAGGCGTTCATGGCGTCCGATGCGATGATCGTGGTCGCCACAATCGCCTTTGGTATGGGCATCGACAAGGCCAACATCCGGGCCGTCTACCACTACAACTTGCCGAAGAGCCTGGAAAGTTATGCGCAGGAGATCGGCCGGGCGGGCCGTGACGGTGAACCTTCGATCTGCGAGATGTTGGCCTCGGCCGACGACGTCACAACGCTCGAGAACTTTGCCTATGGTGACACGCCAACCGAGCAGGCCGTCACCTCGTTGTGCGATGAACTCCTCTCGCAAGGCGACGTGTTCGACGTTTCGGTCTACGATCTGTCGCACCGATATGATGTTCGGCCGTTGGTCGTAAAGACGTTGCTGACGTATCTGGAACTGGACGGGGTGATCCATTCGACAGGTCCGTTTTATAGCGAGTGCAAGTTTCAGCCTCGCTGCGCGTCGGCAAAGATACTGGCGCGGTTCGACACGGATCGGGCCGATTTTCTACGCCGCATCTTTAGCCACGCCCGGAAAGGAAAAACATGGTTCTCGCTCGACGTGGAACAAGTAAGCCGGTCGCTGGGCGAGCCACGCCGGCGGGTTGTGACCGCACTGTCGTATCTGGAAGAGCAAGGCGATTTGGTAGTGCAGGTCGCCGGCGTGCGAGAGGGGTACCGTGCGGTCAAGCTGCCCGACGATCGGAAGTCGCTTAGCGCGGCGCTGGTTCAGCGGTTCGTGCGACGCGAAGAGCAGGACATCGCCCGAGTTCGACGCGTGGTGCAATTGGCCAACCACGACGGCTGTTGGACGCGTAGTTTGCTGGACTACTTCGGCGAATCGCGAGACGATTGTGGTCACTGCGGTCGCTGCCTGGGCGACAACCAGGGTGGCCCGATCGCGGCGGTTCGGTCAGCCGCGTCCAAGAACCAGGGACCCAGAGACCAGGATCGAGATCGAGTGCGGCAACTCCGTGGCGAGCAGCCGGCGGCACTCGCCGAGCCACGTCAAATGGCGCGGCTGCTGTGCGGAATCAGTTCGCCGGCGAGCGGCCGGGCAAAACTTCAGAAGCACCCGCTGTTCGGAACGTACCGCCGCGTGCCGTTTCGAAAGGTGATGGCGTGGCTTGAAGGCATCGACTGACATTCGCCGCCTATAAACGCCTCGAATTTACAGAGACGCAGACAAAGCATTTGAGAAACGAAAGTCATGGCTGCTCAGGGACCAGTAATTCGACATTCGGGCAGCGCTCGTTGGAGGTCGCTTCTACATTTCGCGCTGATGTGGCAGTTATGTATGAAAAGGGTTCTGAGGGCAACAAGCCCTTTGAGCCTTGAATACCCGACATCCGTGATCTGGATACAGTCGTCTAGGTAAAGAGATCTGAGTGTCTTTGTCTTACCGAGACTCGACATACCTTCATCAGAAAGGTTTGTGCAGCCTGATAAGGAGATCGATGTCAGGTGTTCCAGTCCGACGAGGTTTTTCAATCCAGGATCGATGTTTTCGGGGCAGCCCTCAAGATGAAGAATCTTCAGTTTGTCAAGGCAGCCAACACTGGAGAAGATTTCCTCGTTCATCTGCATACACTCGGCAAGCGTAAGGAATTGGAGTGACTTGGTATTCGCGAGTTCTTGAATTCCGTTGTTGGTTACGTCCCTAGCGTTCTCCACAATAATCTGCTTGAGTTTCTCAAGCTTGGCGATGTGTTGCAATGATTCATCTGATACTTGGCAATGGCCTTGTCGAACAATTCCTTCAAAACAAGCGTGAACCATCGCTTCATAACCAGCGCAAGGAGGGTATAAACGGATGTACCCTACCCTAAGAAGGAGCGATTCGATGGTTGCCAGCACAAAATCGAG
>CAUYYY010000274.1:0-3660 GCA_963577165.1 Planctomycetota bacterium
GCCAACCGTATGAAACACGGGCACTTGCCAGACAGCGTGCCGCGGACGTGTTGCAACAGACGCGCGAGGAATTCGCCCACACTTCGCAGCGAGTTGCCTACATCACCCACGCCGACTTCAATCTGCTTTTCCTGCAGCACTTTCACGCCGAACCACTTGATGTGTCCTGCAACACCGCGGTAACGAAGGTGTTGATCACGGCGGAGGGGTGTCGCTTGGCGGATCACAATGGCGTGCAGCACCTGCCGGCACATTTGATTGCACGCTGATGTGTGGCAGTTGCGACGAGCGATCATTCATCGTTACCTACGCCCCGACGTCGGAGAGGGCTTTCAAAACAGATCCTAATCCAGGCCTCCTCGCCCCGGCCCCGTCACGATTCGACTCTCGTCGCCTCACCGAACGGTATGGGGGCTAAAGCGGCTGCCTTGCAAATGGCAGACGCGACCCAAAGTCGGTGTTGCGACCGCTGCGCCCAGGTACGATAATTGTGGGTGCCCGCCGAGTGTGCTCAGCAAGCGGCTGTTTGCCCTCCCCCAAGACTTCGGTTTGCCCCGCATGATTCCCCCACCTAATCGATTGACGCGGTACACGTTCCCATTCGTGTTGATCGCGGTTGGCGCCTGGCCCAGTTGCGTATTCGCTCAACGTCACACCTACGAAGCAGACGTACGTCCAATCCTTAAGGCACACTGTTTTCGATGCCATGGAGAAAGTGGCGAAAAAAAGGGCGGGCTTGATCTGCGATTACGAAAGCTGATGGTTTCCGGCGGCGACTCGGGAACCGTGATTGTGCCCGGCCAGCCAAGTGACAGCATGCTGGTCGAGCGGATTCGTGCGGGCGAGATGCCACCGGGCGACGACAAGCGTCTCTCGGACCGAGACATTACGGTCATCGAACAATGGATTGCCGGCGGGGCGCCAACGGCGAGTATCGAACCCGACACACTGGGCGACGAACCGATCTTTACGGAAGAAGAACGTAATTGGTGGTCGTTTCGGCAGGTCGTCAGGCCGGCGGTTCCCCGCCTACAAGATGCATCCGTCGCCAGCAACGCGGTGGACTTGTATCTGTTGTCGCGGCTGGCGCAAGAAGCGGCAAAAGATCCCGACAGAAAAGCGATCTATCAGTTTGCCCGCTCGGCGACACCCGCGACGCTCGTGCGGCGTGCCTCCTTCGATTTGCTCGGCCTGCCGTCGGCACCGGGCGAGGTGGAGACGTTTTCTCATGATCAAGAGGACGGCGCGTGGGCGCGGCTGGTCGATCGGTTGCTTGCCTCGCCGCATTACGGTGAGCGTTGGGGGCGATTCTGGTTGGACGTCGCCGGCTATGCCGATTCCGAAGGCTATACGGACGAAGACCTTGTGCGACCGCATGCGTTCGGTTTTCGGGACTATGTCATCGCGGCGTTCAACAGCGACAAACCGTTTGACCAGTTCATCGTCGAACAACTCGCGGGCGACGAGCTTGTCGGACCCGATGCTGTCCTTTCGGACACGGTGATCGAAAAGCTGACTGCGACCGGATTCTTGCGAATGGCACCCGATGGTACGGCCGCGAGCGGCATTGATCAGGATCTCGCGCGGAACCAGGTGATCGCCGACACCGTGCAGATTGTCGGCACGTCGTTGTTGGGCCTGACAGTCAATTGTGCTCAGTGTCACGATCATCGCTACGACCCGATTTCGCAAGCGGACTATTACCGGTTTCGCGCCATATTTGAACCGGCCATGGACTGGAGGAACTGGAAGACGCCTGCCGCTCGGCAAATCTCGTTGTACACCGAGGCCGACCGGCAGAAACGCTCGAAGCTGGAAGCCGACGCGAAGAAAGTCGATGACCAACGGAAGCAAGTCGCCGCGGACTATATCGCGCGGACCATCGCACAAGAGTTGTTGCTGGTCGCCGACGCACTGCGAGAGGATCTTCGCACGGCATATCGTACTGCGGTCGCAAAGCGGACAGCGGAGCAAGAAAAGCTACTCAACGACCATCCCAGCATCGCCAACATTTCCGAAGGATCGCTCTACTTGTACGACCGTCGCCGCGACGCGCGGGTTCGTGACATTGAAGCGAAACGTGCGGAGAAGCTCCAGCAGCTCATCGCCGCGGCGACGGCGCAAGAACTGGAAAACATTCCGGCGGCAGTACGAGGAGCGGTCAAGGCGGCGCTAGAAACGGAAGTCGACAATCGTTCGCCCGAAGACGTCGCGCTGCTCGCCGAACATCCAAGCGTGGTCGTGACCGAGGAGACGCTAGCGAAGCTCGATCCCGCTGCGACTTTCGAACTGGCAGTCTACGACAAGGCCGCTACCGAAATCGGCAAGGCCAGAATCAAACAACACCTGCAAGAGTTCACAGACAAGGCGACCGATATCCGTGGGACGATTCAGCCTGAACCGTTTGTCCGCGCGCTGCGAGAAACGGCTGGCCCGATCCCCGCAACATTCGTCTTTCACCGAGGCGATCATGATCAGCCCAAACAGCAAGTGTTACCCGCCGGCCTATCCGTGTTTAAAAGCGATGCGCAGGTTTTGGAAAATGACCCATCGATCGCCACCTCGGGGCGGCGACTGCGGTTTGCGAAACACTTGACCGACGGTCGGCATCCACTGGTCGCGCGGGTCATCGTCAATCGCATCTGGATGCATCACTTTGGGCGAGGTCTGGTGAACTCGCCAAGCGATTTTGGCCTGCTTGGCCAGCGACCGTCGCACCCGGAACTGCTCGACTGGCTGGCCATCGAATTTATCGAGTCCGGATGGAGTGTGAAGCACTTGCACAGACTGATCATGACGTCGACCGCCTATCAACAAACATCCGAAGTTGGATCGGCGCTTTCCTTGGTTGATCCGGAAAACCAGCTCTACGCACGGATCTCAGTTCGTCGATTGGATGGGGATGCGTTGCGCGACGCTGTGCTATCAGTTAGTGGAAAGCTATACCACAAGCTGTTTGGCGAGCCCGTGCCAGTGATGGAAGACGAGGTCGGCCAAATCGTTATTGGTCGCGAGAATCTGGACGGTGAGCGCAAGCCGACCAAGCCGATCCCCTTGGGCGGCGAGGAGTTTCGTCGCAGCGTGTATGTTCAAGCCCGCCGTACGCGACCTTTGGCGGTCTTCGACGCCTTTGATGCGCCCGCCATGACGCCGAATTGTGATCGCCGGGCCAGTTCAAACGTCGCACCGCAATCACTGCTGCTGATGAATAGCGAATTCGCCGCCTCGTTTTCGTCAGGTTTCGCCGACCGGTTGATTGCCCAGGCCGGTCAGGAGTTGCGCGATCAGATCGTACTGGGCTGGCAGCTGGCCTACGGATCGGCTCCAGGCGACGAGGATGTCGTGGCTGCGATGTGGTTTGTCGAGATGCAGCAAAAGACAATCCAACAGGGCACCCCCGACACAAAACCCGAGGCCAGCCATCAACAGGCACTAGCTTCGTTTTGTCATGCACTTCTGAGTTCCAACCGTTTCCTGTACGTGGAGTGAGTAGGTATCGAATGATATCGGATCAGACATTCTCTCGGCGTCGTTTTTGCCAGGCAGGAGCGTTCAGTCTGGCCCCTATGGCGCTGGCCAGTCTCTTGAAGCAAGAGCGACTGGAAGCCTCTCCGGTGAAGCCGAACATTCACGGCCAGCGGTTCACGCTCGAGCCAAAGC
>CAUYYY010000275.1:0-3629 GCA_963577165.1 Planctomycetota bacterium
GATTCCGCTCATCCTCCGAATAGGCTACACCCGGCACCTTGTCGGCGCCCAAATCGAGCGTCCGGATGATGACCGGCTGATCGCCCGCTGCCTGCACCACGAGGGCGTACGCTTCATAGTGGTCGTCCTCGGTCGGCTCGGTCTCGCTTCCCAAATAGAGAAACTCGGTCCGGTAGAGCCCGATGCCGTCGCTGCCGTGCCGCTGCAACTGCTCCACTTCGTAGGGAAACTCGATGTTACCCGACAATTCGATCCGTGTTCCGTCAAGCATTTCGGCCGGCAGATCGCTCAGTTGGGCAAGTTTCACGGCCAGGCGGCGCTGCTCTTCGGCCTCATGCCGGTACTGGGCGATGGTCTCTTCGTCCGGATCGAGGATCACCAGACCGCGATCGCCATCGAGAATCACTGTTTCACCGCCCGACACGTCGGACAGAAACGAGCCGGTTCCCACCACGGCCGGAATGCCAAGTCCCTCGGCCACAATCGCGGTATGGCTACCCGACCCGCCGATTTCCGTAGCAAATCCGCGAACGAATTTTGGGTTCAGATTCGCTGTTTCGCTCGGCGTGAGATTGTGGGCCAACACGAGCACGGGCGAGGTCAATTGCGAAATCTCCTCGCGTTGCCGGCCCAGTAGATGCCGCAGCAGCCGCTTTTCGATATCGTAGATATCGTTCGCCCGTTCGGTGATCGAGCCTTCGAGCGATTCGAACACTTTGGCATATCGCCGCAGCGCACGACTGACTGCGTACTCGGGCGAATAGTGTCGCTGGCGGATCATTTCCTCCAACTCACTGTGCAAACGGTTGTCGCGCAGCATCTGCAACTGAGCGGAAAAGATAGCGGCCAACTGGTCGCCCAGTTGTTCGGCCACGCTTGCCCGATTGCGGTCGAGCTCTTCGGCGGTCGTATTGATGGCCCGATCGAGCCGTTCCAGCTCATGGTCGACCACATCGCGCGCAACGAACCGCCGGGGGATGCGGAATCCCTCGTTGTCCATCACCAGCGCCTCACCGATCGCCACACCCGGCGAAACGGCGATTCCTTCTAGTTGTTGCATGTGACTCTCGTGCGGCAGCGATACGCTCCGGGACCATTCCGCCGGCCGACTGAACAACAACTCAGCCCACCGCGGCGATCAACCGAGGCCCTCCGAACCCAACGGGCCCGTCGACCTTCACGCCACCGACTTTTCTGGTCACAGCTCAAGCCTCGCGCACCGGCACCGAAAAGCGGCGCCGGCGAGGTCAACTCGACTGATTCTCATTTGGTTCCAACGCGAATTCGTTTTCGGTCAACTCGGCGAGAGCGTCGAGTGCATCTTGCGCATCGGGTCCGGTTGCCTCGATCAACAACTCCTGACCTTGCTCGGCCCCCAGCGTCAAAATGTGCAGAATGCTCTTCGCGTCAACTCGTTGACCTTCCTTAACCACCTCGATGGCCGCATCAAATTGTGAAGCAAGCCGGGCAAACATTTCCGCGGGGCGCGCATGCAATCCTTGCGAATTGCGGATAGCTACCCTGCGTGAAAGCTTCGACTCGCTCATCGGCCACCACCATTATTGTTTTCCAATTATCTGCCTTAACCAAATTGGTTGTTGTCGGCTTCATCCAGCAATTGTTGGATATCCTCGACCGTCTTGCTCTGCTTGAGGAACTTGCAAAACGTGTCGTCGCGCAGCTGCCGCGAAATGTTCTCCAACGCACGCAGGTGATCCCCCGGGCGGTCTGGCGGCGATATCAGCAAAAAGAAAAGATGAACCTTTTCGCCATCAAGACTATTGAAGTCCACACCTTCGGGGCTCACCCCGACCGTCCCAATCAGTTTATCCACGCTGGGATGTTTGGTGTGCGGCACGGCCACTCCACGACCAATACCCGTACTGCCCAATTCTTCCCGTTTGAGGATCGCCTTGACGATGCTTGCATGTTCTTCCTCCGCAAATTCTCCGGCCTCTTGCAATGCGCCGGTCATCTCACGAATCAAATCCGCTTTTTCCGCTGCTTTTAATGTTGGCCGAATGGCTTTGCGACTCATAAAGTTAGCAAACTTCATACTCGTCCTTAACCCTTTCTAAATTCGTCCGTCCGCTTGCCCGAACCGAGGTGCTCTCTGCATGACGGAGGTCCGTCATTGCCCTGACACCATGCCTTGCGACGAGTCTGAGCCGGCAAAAACACTGTTCTGAAACTTACGTTTCTGCCGGTCACAGATCTCTCGCCTTATGATCAACCGGGGCTTCTTGATGTTTTGATCCAGAATTTCGATGCCGTTCCTGGACCTTCTCTTTGTATTTACGCAACTGGTGTTCCATCTTGTGGATGACATGATCGACCGAACTCATCAAATTGGCGGTCCGATCCGACGCCACAAAATCGTGCTTGTGCTCAGCTGAAACGTTTAAGTCGACGCTCGGATTCTCCTCATCACTAAGATCAATGGTCACGCCAATCGAGGTCAATCGCTCAAAAATACGTGACAGCTTCTCGACCTTGGCTCGGATCTTATCCTGAGATGCTTCGCTCAAATGACCATGACGCGTCGATACGTTAATCTGCACCGTAACGGACTCCATTCTGCTAACCAGAGGTGGTAGGCTTTTACTCCGTGGTGGGCGGATTTCAGATGTTCCGCCGTAAGAGAAGCCATTCTACCCGCTTCGCCGCCGGCCGACAAACGCATCCAAGGCGAAATTGTCACCGACCGTAGACTATACGCCCCTAGTAGTCTATTCGTTCGCAAGCTAGGCGAAAGGGGCCAGGCGAAAGGGGGCAATCGCGCCACCACGCGGGTTCGAGGTAACAGACCGCAGGGCCAGCGGTTATGGCGGACAACCAGATCAAGATTGCTTCGTGGGCAGTGAGAAACCGACACCGGAGGCCGGATTCAGCCTGCTGGCTACTTTCCCTGTGCTTTGGGAACAACACGCCCCTCTTTCAGACGATCTTCCCACCGCCGGACCAATTGTTGCCGATTGGCCTCTGGGTCGGGCAACCGATCCGTGGAGCCTTGGCCGGTGAACTCAAAAAGGTTCCACAGGGCGAGTAAACGGAATTCGAGACGATCGTGTTGCAAGTACTCCACCAACTGCTGCTTCTGGCCTTCTTCCAATTGTTTCGAGGTGTATCGCCACAACAACTCGTACAACGCTTCTCCATCCTGTTCGCCGCGAGCCTGCACAAACGCCAGCCGAATCTGCTCGGCCACGTCTGGCCCCAATGCCATGGCGCCGCGCAGCGCTTCGATCAGCTTAGGTCGCCAGGCCGGCGCAATCTCCAAGTCACTCAACGCCTCGACGAAGGGCTCGAACTCGCCGACGTACAGACTGCAACGTGCAGCGAGCGATCGTACTTCTTCCTTGCTACGTCCTTCCATCAGCTCTCGCAAAGTCAGGCGAGCCGATCGGTTTAACTCCATCGTTTGCTCTAATGTAAAGGATGCCAATTGGTCGAGTTTGTTCAGGCGTTCTCCCTGTGTCCAGACGGGCGCGTCGCTGGCCTCGTCAGATGCTCGGAGAGTTCCCGATTGGAGATACCAAACATCCGGCGCTTCGAACCGCCGCTGGTCGTCGCCGTCACCCCAATCGATGGTTCCACTCACCGCGTTGATTTGGGACGTGACCGTTCCA
>CAUYYY010000276.1:0-3617 GCA_963577165.1 Planctomycetota bacterium
AAGGCCTATCTTATTGCTGTCGATGCCGGGGATGCCCGCGCCCGGGATGACCAGGCTCACGTCGTCACCCGGAAGAACGAAGAAACCTTCTCGGCCTTGCGGGTCGTGATAGCTCGAAAGCGCAATACCGAGCACGATGCCCGTGTGTTGTTCTTTCGCCGGGTCGAACGTGGTGCCTTCGACTACGTCGCTAACTGTCGGGCTTCGACCTGTTTGGAATGGATTGGCCTTGTCGGGCGCCGGTTGCGCCGGTGGCGGCGCCAGGCTGGCCATATCACGGCGGCGTGCCCAGCCGGCACGTCTCATTTGCACTCGCAGCGGAGCTTCGGGGCCGGCCTGATGGTCACGCTCGTCGTAGCCGCCCTCGCGAAGCTCAAAGGAGAGCCGGCGCCGGTTTTCCGGATGCTGTAAATACTTGCCAAAGTCACCGACCGTGTGATACGTCTTTTCGTCCACGCCGATCAGGTGAACCTGACGATTGACGAACTCGCCATTCAGTTTAAAGCTGAGCATGGCAGGCGTGTTGACCGTCGGGGTCATGCCGGCGATGTGCTGACCCGCCACGCGTTGGATTTGCTCCATGTGCCACTCGGCGTTAGGAAATCCGTCGGAGCTGCGGCTTTGGAACGAGATGTCGGAAAGAACCTCGTGCATACGGTCTTCCATCTCGTGGCTGAAGCCGGCCATCACGCCGTTGACCACGATCATCGTGGCTACGCCTAACATCACGCTGACGATCGAGGCCAGTGCGATATAGCGGCTGCGCAGATAGCGCCAACAGAGAAGATATTTGTACATTGCCGATCCTTGGCAAATTTTTTGAATCCGCTGAGCTACCTAAAGCAGAGTCGCTACAAAAAAGTAAAAGACTCAAAAGACGATAAGAATGCACCACGGAGACACGGAGAACACAGAGGAAATAACGAAAGGCAAAAAAAGGAACCGCAGATGGACGCAGATAAACGCGGATTGTTACGACAGCGTAAAACCTCAACCGAATCGCACAGAAGAATAAACGCAGAGGGCGCAAAGACGCAGAGAAGGTGGATAAAAAAACTTTCCTCTGCGCCTCGGCGTCCTCTGCGTTTAACTTTTCTTCATCTGCGTTTATCTGCGTTCATCTGCGGTTTCCCTTTGTAATAAGAGCCTCCGTGTTCTCCGTGACTCCGTGGTGATAACTGCTTGCCCATAGATTATCCATTTCATTCCGGCGAACGGTTATTTCGTTTCCAACCTCAACAGCGGGAACAAAATGACGTCTCGAATCGAGGGTGCATCGGTGAGCAACATCACGAGCCGATCGATGCCGATGCCGAGCCCGCCTGTCGGGGGCATGCCATGTCGTAGCGCACGAATAAAATCATGATCCATCGTGGCCATCGAGTCTTCTTCGGCAAGGCCAGCCAGTTGGGTTTTGAACAGTTCTTCTTGGAGATCCGGGTCGTTCAGCTCGGTGTACGCGTTGGCGATTTCCATGCCGTTGATGAATAGCTCAAAGCGTTCGGCAATCTGAGGATTGTCGCGCTTCCGCTTGGTCAACGGACAGATACTCGCCGGATAGTCGATCACAAACACCGGACCGGTGAGTTGATCCTCAACTTTTTCTTCAAACACTTCGTTCTTGATGACGTCCGGATGTTTGTCGGCCGTATCGAAGCCGATCTTTTCGGCCAACGCCTTCACGGCCCGTTCGTCTTGGGGATCGACGCCCGCATGTTCGGCGAGAAGCTCGTCATAGGTCTTGCGTACAAAGGGCGGTGTGAAATCGAGCGTCGTCTCGCCGTACTGCAACTTCAGATCTTGCCCGGTGGCGCGAATCGCATCCACGATGCACTGCTCGGTCAGCTCCATCATCGTCTGATAGTCGCCATAGGCCTGATAGACCTCGAGCATCGTGAATTCGGGATTGTGCTTCGGGCTGATGCCTTCGTTGCGATAGACACGGCCCAACTCGTAGACGCGCTCGACCCCGCCGACCAACAGCCGCTTGAGGTGCAATTCGAGAGCAATCCGCATGAACAGGTCCATGTCGAGCGCATTGTGGTGCGTCGAGAAAGGCCGGGCCGCCGCTCCGCCGGCGATCGAGTGCAACGTCGGACCTTCGACTTCCACATACCCCTGCGCATCGAGCGTGCCGCGAATCGATTTCACGATCTTGGTGCGATTGAGAAAACGGGGCAGTACGCCCTCGCTGTAGGTAAGGTCGAGGTAGCGCATCCGCTGACGCAATTCGGGATTCTCCAGGCCGCTATGTTTTTCCGGAGGCGTCTCGAGCGATTTGCACAGGATATGGAGCCGCTGGGCAAAGATGGTTAGTTCGCCTGTCTTGGTGCGGCGCAGCTCGCCGTCAACGCCGATGATGTCGCCCAGATCGAAACACTTGGCCAGCTCCCAGTCGTCGGCAACTTGCTTCTTCCCGATGAATAATTGGATCTGACCGGTGCGATCGCGGATGTCGGCAAAGATCAGCTTGCCCGTGTCACGCTGTAAGACAATTCGACCGGCGGCGCGGACCTGGGGACCGACGAGTTCGCCTTTGCCCAGTTTGGAGAGCCACCCACGAAAATCAAATGCTTCGCCAGCCGAATCGAGGTCAGCCGAATCGAGATCGGGCAGGTCGATCGTTTCGCCCGATTCGCTCTGGAAACAGATTTCCGTCGCTCGGGCACGGAGTTCGCCAATCGCTGCGTGATCGTCGAAGCGGCCACCCCAAGGGTCATGACCGAGCGATTTGATCTTGCGGAGTTTTTCGCGTCGCGATTCTTCGAGACTGCTTGGTGCTTGTTCTGGTTTTTCTACCACGGTGTTGCTCATGAATTGTTTCGCTACGGGACTTCAACTCGAAGAATCGCAGCATTTTAGTGGAACCGCAAGGCGGGTCAATGTCAGCTAAGAAGAGCCCAGAGCGGAGAGTGGAGGTCGGAGAGCTACGGCTAGATGTTGGGGACCGAAGCCGGAAGATAAGCTCGTTTGTTTACCCAGTAACCCCAAAATAACAACGCCACGCTTCTCCCGAGTGCCTTCGCTATGTGGCACAGGGGTGGAACGTGGCGTTGTACGTCTAACGTGCTTGGTGCTTTAGTGGCAGAACGAGAACGAAAAGCCCCTGCCGTGGTAACCAAAGCTGGAGTGGTGCGGGCTGTAGTGGTAACTGACGTGCGGCCGATAGTGGTGCCCACCGCCGTGGTAATAGCTGGGATACCAGTTGTAATGGCCGCCGTGATGGCCGCTGTAATGGCTGCTGTAATGGCCGCCATGGTGCGACGTGCGATAACCGCGAGCCAGTGCGGGCGTGGAGGCAAGGGCCAAGACGCCGAGGGTCAACAGGACGATAGCAAAACGTTTCATATCAAATCTCCTTGTTCTACCAGGATGTAAGAAAGGGTCGGTCAACCGTGCGTCGATTGACAAGATTATCTGAGGGCAGAATTCGTGCCAAGATTATCAAAAAGTGTTGCAAGTCATTTAATACCAATGCTTTATAATTATTACGTCCGTTTGCCACAGATGGCTCTTTCATGCTAAATTGTCGTCACATCAATTACAGATTAAGTCGCTTTGACGACGAATTCCGTGGTTTCAGCACCCCGGCTGCTGACAAATGAGAACTTCGCAGT
>CAUYYY010000277.1:0-3617 GCA_963577165.1 Planctomycetota bacterium
CGACGTTGGTCGCTTTGCGAATGCGCGATCGTGCATCGCACGGGCCACATGCCGGTTGGTGAAACGAGCGTCGCGATTGCCGTGTCGAGCGCCCATCGGCAGGAGGCGTTCCAAGCCGGGCAATGGCTCATTGACACGCTGAAAGAGACCGTACCGATTTGGAAGAAAGAAAACTGGGCCGATGGACAGAGCCAGTGGGTTCATCCGGGAGCCACACCCGACACGCAACCTCAACAATCGCAGCCATAAAACCACAACGATGAACAAGTACCCGCCCCTTGTCGATTCCTTTGGCCGCACCCATACGAATCTGCGGATCAGCGTCACCGACCGTTGCAATATCCGCTGTTTCTACTGTATGCCCCATGAAAATGTGCAGTTCCAGCCGCGGAGCGAGATCCTCTCGTTCGAGGAGATTGCTCGGTTCGCACGTATCATGGCCGAGCATGGTGTCAATAAATTTCGGCTGACCGGGGGCGAACCCTTGGTCCGTACCGGACTGCCACGGTTAATCGAAATGCTTCGGCAGACGCCCGGAGTTGATGACCTCTCATTAACCACCAACGGCATCCTGCTGGCCGAACAGGCCGCATCCTTAAAAGCGGCCGGGCTACAGCGACTCAATATTAGCCTGGATGGTCTGAGCGAAAAAACTTTCCAAAAGATATCCCGCCGCGAGGGTCTCGATCGCGTGCTCGCAGGGATCGACGCCGCCAAGCAACTCGGTTTCGAGAAAATCCGACTCAATGCCGTGGCGATCCGTGGTATTACCGAAACCGAGGCCGTACCCCTGGGACGGTTCGCGCGAGAGCACGGCCTGGAGCTGCGATTCATCGAGTTTATGCCGCTCGACGCCGAAAACCGTTGGAAGTCCGATCAGGTTCTCGACGGCGATCAGATCCGTTCGATGCTTGAGGACGCGTATGGACCGCTGTTACCCCTCGAGCGCGATGACCCAAGCCAGACGGCGATGGACTATCGGTTTGCGGACGGCTTGGGCACGATCGGGTTTATCAATCCCATATCGAAACCATTTTGTCATGATTGCAATCGACTGAGAATCACGGCCGACGGCAAAGTCCGGAATTGTTTGTTCTCGACGGAAGAATGGGACGTGCAGCGATTGTTACGCACAGGTGCCCAAGATGAGCAGATCGCGGACCACGTGCGACAGTGTATCGTCGCCAAGAAAATCGGCCACGGCATCGACACGCCCGAGTTCGTCAAGCCAGATCGCGCCATGTACCAAATCGGCGGTTAAATTAAAGGTATCAGCAATGTCCAAGCCCGTTCGAGTTTATCTCGACAATGCCGCTACCAGTTGGCCGAAGCCCGAGAGCGTTTATGAGGCGGTCGACCGGTATCAGCGCGATCTGGGCGCACCGACGAGCCGGTCCGCCTATCGTGAGGCCGCCGAATCGGAACGTGAAATCCAAAACGCACGTCACGCGATTGCGCGGCTGTTGGGCGTTGCGGATCCTCACCGGATCATCTTCACGCTCAATGGTACCGACAGTCTGAACGTGGCGATTCACGGCCTTGTGCGGCCCGGCGACCATGTGGTGACCAGCGTCTGCGATCACAATTCGGTCCTACGGCCGCTCCGATGGCTGGAGGAAAACCATGACGTGCGAGTTACCCGCGTCGGCTGCGACCGGGCGGGTCTCTTGGACCCAGACGATGTTTGTAGCGCCCTGCGAGCGGACACACGTCTGGTCGCCTTATCCCATGCCTCGAACGTAACAGGAACGATCCAGCCGCTCGATGAGATCGGCGGTTTTCTGCGAGATCACCCTGCCCTGTTTCTCATCGATGCGGCACAGACGATCGGCCATCGACCCGTTCTGGTTGAGCAGCTCCATGTCGACCTTGTCGCGGCGCCAGGCCATAAGGCGCTACTCGGTCCGCTCGGCACGGGCGTGCTGTATATCGGGCCGAAAGCCGAACACGAAATTCGTTCCGTTCGACAAGGTGGAACCGGTACGCAAAGTGAACAAGATCGACAACCCGACAGCTTGCCAGACAAACTTGAGTCAGGCAACCACAACGTGCTGGGCATCTTCGGACTTGCTGCCGGCGTCCAATATGTGAACGAACGTGGCATCACGGCGATCGAGGAACATGGCCGGCGACTGACACAGCAACTGCTGGCCGGCTTACAAGAGGTCCCGCTGCTGCGAGTTTTGGGGCCCGATTCGATCGATCTGCGCGTGCCCGTTGTGAGCTTTACGATCGATGGTTATGATCCTCAAGAAGTTTGTGTCGCGCTCGACTCGGCGCATCGCGTACAAACACGAGGCGGCTTTCATTGTGCGCCACTCATCCATGAGGCGATTGGCACCGCGGCAAGTGGCGGAACCGTACGACTGAGCACTGGGCCGTTTACAACGAGCGAGGAAATTGACGCCGCGATCTCGGCCGTGACAGAAATTGCCTCGACGCCGTTGATCTCCTGAGTGGGCAAATATGACCGAACAACCGTGGTATCGCGACGGACTTCGGTTCCAGTGCAGCCAGTGCGGCGACTGCTGTACGGGTTCGGCCGGTTACGTCTGGGTGAACAAAGATGAAATCGCCAATATGGCGGCGCTACTCGACGTCGACGTGGAAACGTTCGAGAAAAAGCACGTCCGCTTGGTCGGAATTCGCAAGAGCCTGATCGAATACGCAAATGGCGATTGTGTTTTCTTTGACAACGTCACGCGGAAGTGCAAGGTCTACCACGCCCGCCCCCGTCAATGCCGCACATGGCCGTTTTGGGACTCGAACGTCCGCACACCCGAGGCCTGGGCCCAAACCTGCGTCGAATGCCCCGGAAGCGGCCAGGGCAAGCTGCACCAGCTTGGGATAATCGAGAAGCAGCTTACGGTTATCAAGATCTGATGGCGGGTGCCGACTTTAACGATTGCCTTAAGTCTGACGGATACGCGACCGATGTATTGACAAGAAATCGGACTGGCCATAAGAGTCGACGTGCGTACTTTAGTTGTTGTGTGCTAGTGACTTAGGTCATTCAGCACGACATTCTAGTCGCTAAGTTCTTTGACAATCTATATTTACAAGAAATTGGGCGGTCTCCGATCCAGGACGACTCAGTCATCCTGACCGGTCGTTGAAGGGGGTTAGAGTGCCAGGAAGCTGACTCTGATCTTGACACTAATGCTTATGCCACCTACACTTGGAGCATAAGAAGGCGCGTTGAGCTGCCCGTTTTTGGACGCCTCGCCGGCTATTCTCAAAGGAGAATCGAGTCGTGACAAAAAAAGAGATCGTCAAGACCATATCCGAAGAGATCGGACTGACTCAGCTCAAGACGAAAGAGATCGTTCAGAAGACATTTGATGCCATCGTCGAAACACTGGTCGAGGATCGACGTATCGAGCTACGGAATTTCGGAGTCTTTGAGGTGAAGAAGCGGGCGGCTCGCAAGGCCCGGAACCCGCGGACAGGCCAAAAGGTGTTCGTACCGGAGAAATTCGTCGTAACCTTTAAGCCTGGCAAGGAGATGGAAGAACGAGTTCGAGAACTCGAACGCCGCGCCGCTGCCGAAGCGGCCCGTCAGCAGGCCAGCGACATCTCGCCGGGATCGCCACCCGGAGCAATCAACGAAACATTAG
>CAUYYY010000278.1:0-3585 GCA_963577165.1 Planctomycetota bacterium
TCTTGAAGCCGTCGCAGTTGCTCCAGCAGGTCGGCAATCTTCTCATGCACCTCCTGTGTCTGGCTGATGACCAGGCTGAGATTGTTCTCGAATTCGCGGATCGAACCTGGCCCGCCAACCTCATCCCACGTGTCGGGCTCAATCGTGGCTGTGATCAGCTCAATGATCGAATCAAAGTCGGCCTGGACACCACCGCCCAGGCCACCCGGGCCGCTAAACAGAGAGCCGGGTGATCCCTGCTGAGGTGCTCCGCCGGGCGTATTGGCCAGCAGGCTCGCAGGCGTCACGCCGCCGGGGTTGTTACCATCCTGAGTCCGATGGACCCGACTGCCAATCGCCCCGACCACGGGTCCTGCGGACGCAAATCCCAGGCCACCTTGGGCATTGTACGCCACATGGTGAGCCGCGTTGATCGCGCCTTGCAGACCCATCTGATTGCCGGGTGCGAAGTTCGGAATCGGAATGACCAATTCCGCTACGTTGTACGTCAGTGTAAAAGTCTCGCCGCTGCGAATATCCTCGCTGGTGATTTTCAACACCTCGTCTTTGATGACATAGTTCAGGCGTAGCGGCGCCAAGATAAGGTTGAGCGCGCTCTTGAGCTCGATTTCGCCTTTCACCTTGATGGAAACAGGCGTGTCGCTCAGCACACCTTCCTGCGATAGCCCCAACGGATCGAGATAGATGTTTACGCCCGACAGGATTTGTAACGTTTCGACGACTTCCGCCAGCGGCGTATTGTCAAAATCGAGCATCACCGGCGTCTTGAGATTTCGTTGGATCTCGAGTTCCTTCTCGGTCATATGCTGATCGCGCCGTTGGAGACTTTTGCTCCGAACACGTGTGAGTTGTTCCCATTTCGTCTGGTTGGGATGCCGGTACGGATCGTTGTCGTCGAACGGAACGCCCGATGTTTCCGCCGAATACAACGCGCCCCAGAATCCCTGCTCTTTGTCTTCGGCGACTTGACGATTCATGCTGTCTCGCCGAATGAACAGGGCGGTCTGCCACACCTGCTTGACGACGGCTTCTTCCGGCGCGATCTTTCGCAACCGTTTGGCAATCATTTGGGCCTCTTCATAGCGCTGCTTGTCTTTGAGCTTGTTGAATTCATCCACCAGGCGAGCGATATCCTGTTGGATTTTCAGCTTGTTATTTCGCCGACGATCCACTTCGGCCAGCACAGCATGATTTTGTTCGTCCAAGGCGATCTGTGCGCGGTTGTCGTCGATATATTTTTCCATCTCGCCGATGCCCAAATCAACACGACGCAGCAGCTGATCGCGTACGATTTGATTCAGACCCGAGTCCGATATGTTTTTGCGGGACTGTACGAGCATCTGTAAGGCCCGCCGCGGTTCACGTTGGCGAATCCGGCGCGATTCGGCTTGTGCGCGTGCGAAGTCGGCCGCCAGCTGACGAGCCAGAAGAATCTGACCATCGGCCACATTCTGAAACAGTGTTTCTGGTGTGGGTACCGGGCCGGGCGCAGCCGCCGGTGGGGACGCTACTTGGGCGGGCGGTGACATGTCGGCCGGGTTCTGCAAATCGGGATTCGTATTGTCATCTGCGACGGGTGTTGGCAACTCTTGTGGCAAAGCGGGCGGCGCCACGATATCCGCGGGCAGCTCGGGCGAGGGTTCCTCGAACGCGGGTACCTCTAACAAACGTAACGTGGGATCTTTCGTATCGAATTGAGATGTCGGTAGCTCTTGCGGCGAACCGGGCGGCGCTACGAGCTCCGTGGACTCCTCGGCCGCGGGTTCCTCAAACAAACGCAACGAGGGATCTTTGGCACTGAATTGATCTGATTTTTCACCATATTGCGCGGGTAAGGCATCGGACGACGCCGGTACGTTGCTGGTCAGATCGGCCGCCGGATTATGCAACGCCCGCTGCACAAGCGGTGGGTTACTCGTTTGCCTCGCCGCTGTTTCCTTTGCCACAGTTCCCTTCGTCAGGGCCGGCATGACGCCGGCTCGCGAAATGCGGGCTTGTTGAATCTCGCCCGCCAATTGCCAAGGTCGATCCTCGCCCGCTTCGTACAACGCATCAGGCACATCCAGCGCGATCGCTTCCTGAACCAATTGGTCGGCACGTTCGAGATCGGACCGGTTGAGCGCATCACGCGCCGCGGCCATGAGGATCAGCGAACGGGCCTTACTTCCACCGCTGGCGCCGTTGACATTCGTGTTGACTGGCCCTGAGGACAATTGGAACGGGGACGATTGAGCAAGTTGGCCCGGCCGAGAGGCACGCGCCACGGCAATCCGATGGAGTACGTCCCGTGGGTTGGTTTCGTACGGCCCAAAGTCCTGGCCAAGCTGCATCGCGTCGGTGGCCAGGCGTTCTGCCTCGGCGAAATCTTTCCGGCGGAGCAGTGCTTCGGCCTGCTCGGTGAGGGCAAGCGCGTATTGCCGTCGCCACGCTTCGGTATTTTGTCGGGCAGCCATCACGTCTTTGTACCGAGTGGCGGCGGCTGCCACTTTGGCAGTTGAATCCTCGTCCAACGCATAGGGGATGTTGAGCTGTCTCGCCTTGTTGAGCGACTGCTCGGCTTGCGTTACGTCACCCTGGGCCAGCGCCCGACGAGCCGCGAGCAGCGCTGCGTCGCTTGCCAGACGATCTTCTTCAGACACGGGCCCCCTGGCACCGAGGGTTACCGCGGAGTTGATTTCTTTTTGTGCCGCTTCCTTTTGTGGGGGGCGTGTCGCACCCGCCGTGATGGTTTTTGCGTCTTGCGGCGAAGTGCTTTTCGAGCGACCTAGAAACGGATCGGCTCCAGTCTTTTTCCGTGGCGCATTGTTTGTCGCTGTCATCTCGGATGCCGGTTTGGATTTTGTGCTGGGCAAGGCAGGACCGGCCTTCGACCGAGCCTTGGTCAGGTCACGTCGCGCTTTCTGGGGCGTGTCACCAAAATAGACGAGCCGAGGGTACGAAATCTTGGCTTTCTCAGTGCGCATCAACAGCACGTCGGCCTGATCGAAGTCGCCCCGATCGATGGCAGCCCGAACCTTCTTCAATACGGCAGCCACCGCACGGCGGTCCTTGGGGATCGCGACATCTGACGAAACGGCGGACAGCGTCGCGTTGGCGGCCGGCGTCAATTCGGCGGCCGGCGCGAGCTCTCCGCACACGCCAAATATAAGAGTTAGCCAGCCGATAGCCCATCCAGTTGTGTTTTTCAACGGAGTTCTCCTTATCGCGTAGGCCGTGTGCGCTTAGCGCTGTTATTGCCCATGTCGCGATACGTACGTGCGTATCGTTCCGGCTTCGTGTCGTGCTTCAATCTTCAATCACGTCTGACGCAGTCGCCCGCGGGAACAGCATCGTCATGCCCGGTGCGCAACCAGTCGCACGACTTACCTTGGAGTATCCACAGCGGACCTTCCTTACCAAAACGAAACTAGAATCGGCAGAAGAGGGCGGGATGTGTACCGAGCTGAGGCCGGGCGGTCAAGGGCAGTTGGCTGCCAGTTGGCTTTTGGGGTGCATTCCGCACTTTGCAGAAAAACGGATTTGGGTTACACCGAGGCGAAGGATTTGGGGGATTGCTATCACAAACGAGGTAATGATTAGGAGATA
>CAUYYY010000279.1:0-3578 GCA_963577165.1 Planctomycetota bacterium
TTGATGGACTTCCCAGAGAATAAGCCGGCCGCCTTCTGCCGGTGGTCGCGATCCGTCGAGCCGTGCAATGATGTTGTCACGGCCCGTTTCAACCGGCTGCCGTTGCCAGGCCAAGCCAAGACGTTCGAAGATCGACTGCAAATGATCGGTCAGGCGTCCTTCGTAGAACTCGGGCCCATCGTCGGATTGGCCCATCGGGTTCACGCTAGGGATGGCAACCAACTCACACAATGTTTCAATGGGTTTCAAGTACATAGCCCAAGTGTTGCCGGCGGAACCGAATGGTACAAGGTGAGACAGTGTGACGAGTCTGTTGAAAAAGGGGGACAGGCACCCTCGTCGGTTCTTGGTTTCCGGGATTTCCGCAACCATTCTGAAGCCAGTCCTCGTTTTTCAACGGGCCGCTAATCATCGTCTTGACCCGGCGGATAAGAGGGGATACGATCGGTGGCATTGCTTCCGACCTCGGTCGGAGTTTTATTTGTCGCCCTTTGTGACAAGTTTCACAAAGTATCTGGATGTCTTTGTAAGTCATTTGATGGTTTTCGGTTATGGAAAGCAATCTGATCCCCATTTTGCCGATCTTGCTTTTCACGGCGGTGGCCGTCGGCCTGTCGGTCGGGCTGCTTATCCTTGGTCAGCTGTTCGGACCGCGGCGCCAGAGCCGGGTCAAACAGATGCCATATGAGAGCGGCATGGATCCGATTCACGAGGCCCGGCGTCGATTCGACATTCGATTTCACTTGGTAGCCATCGTCTTTTTGGTATTCGATATCGAGCTGCTATTCCTGTATCCCTGGGCCGTTGCTTCGAAAAATCCGCTGGGCACTGACGCCGCGGTCACTGCCGGACTGGTCGCCAGCCGAGGTCTCGTGTTTGCCGAAGTGATGGTTTTCATCGCGTTGCTCGCGCTCTCTTTGGTCTATTGTTGGAGCAAGGGTGTGCTCCGCTGGAGATAGTCGTATCGTGACAGTCGTATTGCCGGAAAACACCGCATTGCCGGAAAACATTGTGCTCAGCAAGCTTGACGAGCTGGCCAGTTGGTCCCGCAAGAACAGCTTGTGGCCGATGCCGTTCGCTACGGCTTGTTGCGGTATCGAGTTGATGGCGACCGGCGCCAGCCGTCACGACCTGGCACGCTTCGGGGCCGAGGTGGGGCCGGTTTTCCGACCGGATTGAAATGGACGTTCCTGCCAAAAGATCATCCTGGCCCGATTTATATGTGCATCAATGCCGACGAGAGCGAGCCAGGCACGTTCAATAATCGAATCTTGATGAAAGAGGACCCGCATCAAGTGCTCGAAGGGGCAATCCTCAGTTCATACGCCACCGGCGCGTCGACCGCTTACATCTACCTCCGTTACGAATATCCCAGCTGCTACCGGCGGTTGCAGCAGGCAATCGATGAATGCTATGAGGCCGACCTGTTGGGCAAGAACATCCTGGGCGGCGAATATTCGCTCGATATGGTTCTGCATCGCGGTGCAGCCGCCTACATCTGTGGCGAAGAGACGGGACTGCTCGAGAGCCTCGAAGGCCGTCGGGCTTGGCCGCGAATCAAGCCGCCGTTTCCGGCCATCGAAGGCGCGTTTCGCAAGCCGACGGTGATCAACAATATCGAGACCGTCTGCTGCGTGACGCACATCATCGACCGCGGCGCCGACTGGTTCAAGTCGATGGGCGTCCCGCCCGACCCCGACAATCCGCGAGACATCGGCAGCTTTGGGCCGAAGCTGTATTGCCTGAGCGGGCATGTCGAGCGGCCCGGCTGCTACGAAGCGCCGCTCGGTCTTACCTGCCGCCAGCTGATCGAAGACTTTGGCGGTGGCGTGTGGAAAGGGCGTCAGGCGAAAGCGGCCGTGCCGGGCGGTATCAGCATCGGCCTGCTCACGGCCGACGAACTGGATACGCCGCTCGTTTTAGTGGGCCCGGCTGCGTCGGCTACCTGGGACTTGGCACGGCGGCTGTGGTGGTGCTCGACGAAACCGTTTCGATGGTCGATTTTCTGCACAACTGTTGCCGGTTCTTTCAACACGAAAGCTGTGGCCAATGCACGCCCTGTCGCGAAGGGACGGCCTGGGCGCCCTCGATGCTCAATCGGATCAAGGCGGGCCGAGGCCGGCTGCAAGATCTCGACTTGCTGCTGGAGATCAGCGACTCGATTGGCATCATGCCAGGCACAACGATCTGCGGACTGGCCGACGGCGCCGCCTGGCCGATCAAGAACGCGATCCGCAAGTTTCGCGGCGAATTTGAAGAGACCATCCGACGCACCAATCCGGATGGCTATGCGGTGACCGAACCGGTACGAGCATTGGAAGTCATTGGGGTGCATTAAAAGGGTCTCACGCAAAGGCGCAAAGGCGCTAAGAAGATGAAAGGGAAGTGGGTTGAGAATTTGACGGAGACTGAGATTGCCAAGCAGATCGTCGATGTGGCCTAAAAGATTCACATCAAACTGGGACCAGGACTATTGGAGCATGTGTATGAAGTCGTCATGGCGCACGAATTGAGAAAGCGTGGACTCGAAGTGGTACGCCAGATGTCGATCCCAATTCAATATGATTCCCAATTCAATATGATTCGATAACCTTTGACGAGGGTTATCGAGCAGACCTAGTTATCGAGGATTTGGTCATCGTGGAACTAAAATCTATCGAGAAGGCATCTCCGGTTCACAAAAAACAGCTGTTGACACACCTCCGACTTGCAGACAAACGGTTGGGTTTATTGATCAACTTTGGTGAGGAACTCATCAAGAACAGAATATCAAGAGTCGTAAACGGATTACCCGAGTGAATCGTAATCATGTGCATCAATCAATTTTCTTCGCGCCTTTGCGTGAGGCAAAAACATGGCAATCATTCAAGTAAACGGAAACGAAATCGAAATCGGCGACGACGAGCGTCTGAACGGGATTCAGGTTGCGCGGCTCGCCGGTGTCGAGATACCGCACTACTGCTGGCACCCCGGGCTGTCGGTCGTGGCCAGTTGCCGCATGTGCTTGGTCGAGACAGGCCAGGTCGATGAGGACGGCAAGGTGCAAATGGTGCCCAAGCTGGTGCCGGCCTGCCAGACGTCCGCTCGCGACGGGACCGTGTTTGTCACCAACAGCGAGAAGGTCGAGCGGGCACGATCCATGGTCGAAGAGGATCTGCTCATCAATCATCCGATCGATTGCCCGATCTGCGACAAGGCGGGCGAATGTTCGCTGCAAGATTACCATTTCCAGCACGGCCAGAACCAGCGGCGGGCCGACATTCGGCCTTTCACCAGCCGCCGACGACCGATGGGCGACTCGGTCACGCTGTTTGTCGATCGGTGTGTCATGTGTACGCGATGCGTACGATTTACGCGGGAGATTTCCGGCAAATCGGAACTGATGGTTGTCAATCGGGGCAGCCACGAAGAGATCGACGTGTTTCCCGGCTATCCGCTCGAAAACAAAATGGCGGGCAATGTGGTCGATCTCTGTCCGGTCGGCGCGCTGGGGGATCGCGATTTTCTCTACAGCCAACGTGTCTGGTTCATGAAGTCGCACGATGGTGTCTGCACCGGTTGTGCGACCGGCTGCTCGA
>CAUYYY010000280.1:0-3571 GCA_963577165.1 Planctomycetota bacterium
TGAAAACCGACGTCGGTCCTGTGATCGCCACCGACACCGACAAAGCTGACGATGCTGATAAAAGCGAACCGACGTTAGAACAGTCGATCGAAGCCGAACGACTAGCACCATCGTCCGAAGAATCGACCGAGCGTACGACTCCGGACGATCGATCTCTCGGTCAGACGAACCCAGTTTTCGAATGGGAAGATTTATTTGGGCCGTCAAGCCCCTCGTCCAAGCCAGTCGCATCGCCACTTTCAAACACGACGGGCCGTCGATTGAAACTAATCGGGGGCCGGTTCATTCTCAATCTGGACGAACACATGCGGCTCGGTTCAAGCGATGCACCGCACGTAATTGTCGAACTCTTCGACTACACGTGCTCACATTGTCGTCGAATGCATGGCCATATAAAAAAAGCCAGAATACGTTACGGCGATCAATTGGCTGTTGTTTTGTTGACTATCCCGATGCATTCTCGATGCAATCCCAGCGTTTCGTCGGGCCCACGACACCACCAGAACGCGTGCGAGTTGGCGCAGCTAGCGGATGCTGTCTGGTGGCATCGTCGAGAACAATTTCCAGAGTTTCACGATTGGCTGTTCGAAGGACCCAAGCACCCAGCAATCGATAAGGTTCATCGCTATGTGGTAGAATTGATTGGCGAGGAAGCGTTTGCCGACGCAAAAACGGATAGCACCTATCGCGCCCGACTGCTTCGATGTATTGAAGCCTACGACCAATGCCGGAAAGGCCGCATTCCCAAGATCATCATCGGTGACAAAGTTTCCAGCGGAGCGATTCTTTACCCGAGGGACTTTTACGATCTTATCGAGAGCAATCTTTCCATCGAGCCGGTTGCCCGTTGAGCGAGCTTGGATTGCGGCAGCAGGACGCGCGGGCCTCGTAGGATTCGGCTCGTGGAACTCGGCCCACCCTACGACCTATCCGATTTCCAAACGAACCTCGCCCAGCAGTGTAGCACTGCCTTTCGGGGTGGCACTGCTGGCTTGCCCAGCAGTGTCTTGTCCAGCAGTGGTTCGATCCGCTGGGTACTCGACTTCGATGGCCAGCACGTTCGTGTCGGCCAGCCGGTCGGTCAGGTTCAGTCGAACCGAAAGACGATCGTCCGTGGCAATTTCCAACGCCCGTTCAATTTCCAACGCATGTTCGTTGAGCGTTAGCCTAACAATCGTCCACGGCGTGTCCACCACCAAGTGAACGGTTTTGTATGCAAGGCCGGTCGGCCGTTGAAAGCGGCGAGCGAATCGGACGCGGCCGCAAAAACCGCCGGGCAGCGCCGCCTCGCACGTCGTGGGCAGCTTCACCCGCCCGGGCGGTGGCAGCTCGCCGCCGCCCTGCCCTGCCCCGCTCGCCTCGGCCGGCGCGAAGCACACTAGCGGCTCCATCTGCCACGGACCGCGGAGTCGAATCGCATGAACGTCGGACATGTAAACATGGGCCGCAAGCGACCCGGCTAAATAGAGTGCGCTAAACGGCTCGCGTTTTATCTTTCATCCTTCCATCTCACTCCGGGACGAAGTGTTGGCGGATGGTGACCTCGCGGATCGCCCGGCTGTCGGGCTCGTAGACCCGGATCGAGACCTGAATGCCCCGCAGCGGCGCCGGATACGGTGGCGACGTCTCGCGCTCGCCGATGTCATCGACGCCGTTGTTATCATCATTGTCAAATCCGTCGGTGCCTTCGTCGATGTCGAAGTCTCTGTCCTGATTGATCCCATCATGTTCGTAGTGGAACGACCATGTGTCGTACGTGGGGACATTGAGCTGCGACTTTAGCTCTCGGCCAAAGCGGCTCTCTATCCATCGCTGAGCAAAGGCCGTGTTAACGTTGCTCAATGTAGCAGAGTCGAAACGCCCGGCAAAGATCTTCGTTGGTTCATCGGTAGCAGGAGTGTAGTTGGGCACATAGTAATTCAAATCGACGTACGCACCGAAGCTAATGGGTTGTCCTGTTGGGGGATTGCTTGGTGTTCTTGGGTATCCCGGATCGCCGGGTGCGACAACGGGACTTGTTGTCGTATCCTGGAATAGCGGCGCTCCCGAGTCGAACGCCCGCACGTCCCACGCCAGCACGTTGGTTAGCACAACATCTTCGCCGAGGCGCTCTGGATCGCTAGAATCCGTTGGATCGCGCGGATTGAAGGGTGCTCCCAATGGTCGAAGCGGTCTGATAGGGTATGCGGCACCATTGGTGTCATTCGGTGTAGGGTGGATCACAGTGACGTCAATCGGATGCGGAAACATGGCTGACAGATTTGGAAACGCGTTCTCTCGCGACGCATGTCCAAAGCGGTTTTCTCTCTTAGTTAAATCTGCCAGCGTGTTGGGTATACGGTCACCGCTTTCATAACGGGCCGAGATATCGTATTTGCGATAGTATTCGAGATTATCGGCGATTTCCGGCAGATTGACTGTTGGTGCAATCAACAAGACACGCCGATAAATCGTTCGTAAGCCTGGTTCGCCGAGTGAACCATCGGCAGGATTTTCCACCGCGAACCAAATAACCTCGGCCACCTGGGATTCAATCGTGCCATCGATCCAATCAGGATCGAACACGCGGCCGCGTCCCACAAACGGCTCGCCGCGGCTTCGGACCGTGAACATCAGGATGTCGTCATAGTCGCCGAGGGTTGAACGGTTGACCAAGCTCTCTTCCTTGATCGGTGCCAACTGGTCAGCAGCGATCGACGTCGGACCACCAACAAGGGTTTCTTCTCCAATGGCCAAACTTTCGCCAGTCACGTTATCGCGATCGTCGAGCGACGCATCATCACTGCGTATCCCCTCGACATATTCAAAATATCCCGCGCCTGCCTCGGGACGGGTCCAGGGGAGCGTCGGGCAGGTGGTGCTGGCCAGGTCGATTTGCAACATGTTGCGGGCCGCTCGCAGCCGGCCCGACATTTCGATCGTCGCCCGGCTGTCGTTCGCCGTGCGGCCGAGCACACCGAACACCCGGGACACGGCGGCCATCATGATCAGCGTGAGGGCCATGGCCACCAGCATTTCGATCAGCGTAAACCCGCGACGGTCCGCGCGCCAGCGATCGCGCAGACGAAGCGAGTGGCCCAGACGAAACGAACGGTGGAAAGAGAACCGAGCAGCCGACCGGCGGCAAGAGAGGTAGGCCCGGTACGAGAAATAAGCGGAGTCGTAGCAAAGCATCACAACGTTCCTGGTGCGAGAACAGCGGTGCCCCTTCTGGCCTCGCCCTTCCCATTGTACTCGACCCAGGGGGCCATTGGCTAGTGCGAGACCATATTTCATTTCCGTTTAGCGGGCCCACTTGTGGGCCGTGTTTCGGCATTTCTGTTTAGCGCACCCGTCCGGCGAGGATGCATCGTGACTAAAACTCGGGTCGCAAGCGACGTGCGCTAAACGAAAACAGTAATAGTTCAGCCGCTTGAAGTAGAGTTGCTACGAAAAAACAGTAAAAAGCACGACAGACGATAAGAATGCACCACGGAGGCACGGAGATCACGGAGGAATAACGAAAAGCGAAATGGGAGAGTACGCAAACCGGCGCGAATGATATAATAAAGCTTTCTTCATCTTGATTTTC
>CAUYYY010000281.1:0-3533 GCA_963577165.1 Planctomycetota bacterium
GAGATCCCCAGCCGCTTGCAAACCTCGGGAACCTTCTTCCCCTTGCCTAGTTCGACATCGACTCGACGCAACATCGGAATAATCTGGTCAATACCATAACGCTTCTGTGACATCGACAACAATCCTTCTCCGGGCCTCCGGCCCGATAGGATTCTCTCACATCACCTGGACCAATTTTAGAGGAGGAGGTCAGCCCATAGGGTCATTCCGATTGCAGAACCGCATGATGTGAAAATTAGACAGCGAATTCCACACAAAGTGCCCACCGCCCAAGGTAAATCACATAATGCGTCTTCGAGATCAGGATAGCCAGAAACCATAGCGACAAAAACCGCAACGACGAACGTAGCGGCGAGTACCGACCGGATACTGAATCGGACTTCTAGCATCGATCATTCCGCTGACAACAGGAGGCTTAGCCGACACTGTGTCGACTAAGCTGGTTCCGTTTTGTTTCGTTCAACGGATGGCAGCTTCGCAATCCCCCTCAACAGTATGGCGGAGCAGGGCGGGTGAGGCAAGCAGAAATGAGCGGTTCTTGGGGCGTGTATTCCGCATTCTGCACTCCGACTTCCGCATTCCTGTCGCATTCCACACTCAGTTCACTTCGCGTTGCTCCGGCGGCGATGGCGGTGTACAATCCGCCGCCGGTACGCTGTGGGCAAAATGCAAAGTGCTAGCACGTGGACGGAGCGGAAAGGGGTAGCACCGACACATGTCCGGATTTCGCGTGGCCAATGAGTTGATGGTGTCGGACACGTGTCGGTGTGCGCAGCACAAGAGGTATTTCGACCACGTGGGCGCTTTCGCCTCTTGTCGCTCCGCGACACCGACAATCGTTCGAGCCCTACTCAACACAAGGTCAAAGTCTATCGCGAACGACTGTCGGTGCTACCCGGTGATTCTCCGGCCGAGCGTAGCACGACGGCTATTGGTTTCTCGCTAAGTAATGTTGATTCTCACGTTGTGACACTTGTTTTCCATCACCTGTAAAGTTTCTCACTCGGTCGTCAAGGATGACGCATACGATGAGCATGGAAGCTAAAGCGACCGGACAACTGCTTACCCCGTTTGAACAACTTCGCTACGCACGAGAGATCGTGCGGATCGAAGCGCATACGCTCAACCAACTGGCCGACCGGCTGGGCGAGACCTTTTGTCGCGCGGTCGAGCTGCTCTATCACGGGCAAGGCAGCGTGATCGTCACCGGCATGGGCAAGGCGGGACTGATCGGACAGAAGATCGCCGCCACGCTCGCCTCGACCGGGACGCGGAGCCACTTTCTCCACCCGGGCGAAGCGTTTCATGGCGACCTGGGTCGCATTCACCAGGACGACGTCGTTCTAATGCTTTCGCAGAGCGGCAAGACCGACGAAGTCACACGGCTGCTGCCCTCGCTGGCCAGTTTCCACGTGCCGATCATTGCGGTGACCGGCAATGGCGACAGCCCGCTGGGACGAGCGGCGACCGTGACCCTCGATCTGGGACCTGTACAGGAAGCGTGCTCGTTGGGGCTGGCGCCGAGTACGAGCACAACAGCCATGCTGGCGCTGGGCGATGCGCTGGCGCTGGTCACCAGCCGGATGCGAGACTTTCGCGCCGAAGACTTCGCCCGCTTCCACCCGGGCGGCAGCCTGGGCCGGCAGCTCAGCAAAGTCGAAGACCACATGCGGCAGCTCGATCAATGCCGGCTGGCCGAGGCGCGTCACACGGTCCGTGAGGTGATCGTCGGCTGTACAAAACCGGGCCGACGAACGGGCGCCATCATGCTGACCGACGCGGCGGGCCGCTTGGTGGGCTTGTTTACCGATAGCGATTTGGCGCGACTGTTCGAAGGCCACGACGAGCAGGCACTCGATCGTCCAATCCAACAAGTGATGACCGCCGAGCCGTGTACAATCCAACCCGGCGCGATGCTCAGCGACGCGCAGCGGATCATGGCCGAACGCAAGATCAGTGAGCTGCCGGTGGTCGACGCCGAAGGGCGACCGTTGGGCTTGGTCGATATCACCGATATGGTCGGCCTACTGCCACCGGCCGACACATCCGCAAGTCGTGCGGCGGTCAAGAACGAAACAGAGGATGCCGAACCGTTGCCTTCCGGCCGCGGCTATAAGAAAGTCGGATGATAGGCATGATTTCAGCACCCCGGCTGCGGATGTTATTTATGGCTGATCCTAACTTTTTTTGGTACTGGTACCCAAGCAATGCGACTCGACGACCGCTGCCAACTGATCAAAATGATCCTGAGTGACGTGGACGGTGTGATGACCGATGGCGGATTGATCTTCGACAATCAAGGCGTAGAATCGAAACAATTTCAGACCCGTGATGGGATGGGGATTCGTATTTGGCGTCGGGCGGGCAACCAGTTCGGCATCATCACCGCCCGCAGCTCGCAGATCGTCCGCGTGCGATCGGCGGAACTCGGCATTGACATCGTCCGACAGGGCATCGAGGACAAGCTGCCAATCGGGTTCCAAATCATCTCTGAAGCAGGCCTGACGCCAGAGCAGGTCTGCTATGTGGGCGACGATTTGCCCGATCTGGCTCTGATCGATGCGGTGGGGCTCGGTGTGGCGGTGGCCGATGCGGCCGAAGAGGTTCGCCGCACGGCCAACTACACGACCAGCGTGCCCGGCGGTCGGGGCACTATTCGAGAAGTGGTTGAGCTGATTCTCAAAAATCAAAACCGCTGGGATGATCTGATCCGTAAATATGGAGGTAAGTGAACGCGAAATGCAGAGTGCGGAATGCGGAATAATTCAATCCGCGTTCCGCACTCCGCATTCCGCATTCAGTTCTCATGCCTGTCCGCCTGCGTCAAACAGTTAGCAGCTTCGTGGCCGTCGTGGCCTGCTACTGGTTGTATGCGCTGCTGGCGGTGCCGCTGATCGAACCATCGGCCGAGGCGCTCGATGCTCGACGTTCGACGTCTGAAGAGCGACAGGCGGCCAGTGACATCCCCGCGCAGAGTCGCCGGCGGCTCTCGGTGCTCTTTCCGTCGGGCCATTGGGCGCTCGATCATCCTAAATTTTTCAAAAGCCGCCACGGCATGTTGGTGATGCAAGATTACCAACAGCTCGATGACCACCGTTTGAAACTCGAAAAATGCGTGATGATCTTTTTTCGCCAGCCGGTGGGCGGCGACGACGTGCCGGCCGATTCGGTCGTGCTGGAAGCATCGCAAGGCGCGATTTTGAAATTTGATGACCATTTCAATCTGGCCCAGGGAAAGCTTGGCAAATTGAAACAGGGCGAACTACCGGGTGAGATCACGATTCGTAGTACGATGGATCCGCACGACCCGAACGACGATCTGGTTATCGTCGCGCGCGACATCCACATGAACCAGCGGATCATCCGTAGCAAACATCCGGTCAAGTTTCGGTTGGGCAGCAGCTATGGCAGCGGCCGCGATATGGAAATCCGACTGCTGGCGACACCGGTCAACGGACAGCATGACAATCAATTGCCCAATATCGGCGGCATCCAATCGTTTGAACTGGCCCACGATGTGCGGATGAACTTCG
>CAUYYY010000282.1:0-3529 GCA_963577165.1 Planctomycetota bacterium
TACCTAAGCGACTCCCGGCCAATCAAGCCATTCTGGTCCCGATGGCAAACCGACCACACCGGTTCAAACCACTATCAAATAGCTGACTGAAATCACAATCCACGGAATGCACCCTGATGTGGAGGGGTGGAGATGTGGAAACCGGTCTTCAAGCCCAGGGATGGCCATCCCTGGGCTCAGAGCACCAAATCGCACTAGCAAATTGGCTTGGCCGGCTCGTGACGGCAGAGTTACAATCTTGAGATAACTCATTTCACCCACTCACCACTCGCACGATGAACGAACCGACGTCAAACAACGATGAGTTGGATCGGGCTCAGCAGTATCCTCACGTTGAAGAGGTTGAGGTCCGTGGCCACATCATCGACAGTCTGATTCTGCCGAAGGTGCTCGATCTGATTACAAGCGGCGGCGGTGCGTTTCGGATCGAGGAGATCTCGGTCGGCCAGGCGCGGCATGATCCGAGTTTTGCGTTAATTTCGGTTCGTGCTCGGACGGCCGAGGCGCTCGGCGAAATTTTGGCACAGATCGCCGACCACGGCGCCGTGCCGACGGCGCTGAGCGATTGTCGGCTGGTCGAGGCCGACCTGAACGGTGCATTTCCGGAAGGATTTTACAGCACGACCAATCAGAAAACCGAGGTGCGGCCTGCCGATGACTGGGTCGAAGTGGAGCTGCCGGAGATGGACTGCGGCATCGTGGTGGATGGCAATCGGGCGCGTTGCGTGCCGATGTGCGGCGCGGCATGTCAGTGATCGTGGGACATGCTGGAGTACGCGTTTTTCCGGCTGAGCGGGAAACAGGTCGTCGCTCGTTTGAATTTATGAACAGCAGTGTCTCGACCGAAAAACCCAAGGGCGCCGCGATCCGGCAGATTGCCCACGATCTGTACGAAGCGCGTCAGACGGGAGGCAAGACGCTGATTGTCGGCGGGCCGGCGATCGTTCACACGGGCAGTGTCGAGCACTTCACCCGACTGATTCGTGGCGGGTACATCGACAAACTGTTTGCCGGCAATGCGATGGCCACGCACGACATCGAGTACGCGTTTTACGGAACCAGTCTGGGCGTACACCTGGATCGGGGTGATCTGGCCGAAGCGGGCCATGAGCATCATCTGCGGAGCATCAATCGGATTCGTCGTGTCGGTTCGATTCGTGAGGCGGTCGAGCGGGGCGTACTCACATCGGGCATCATGTACGAATGTGTGCAGCACGACGTCGAGGTTTTCTGGCCGGCAGTATTCGTGATGACGGGCCGCTACTGGAAGTGATCACCGACGCGCTCGAGGCCCAGCGACAGATGCGGGAGAGTGTTCGCGACGTGACGTTCTGTCTGATGATCGCCACGACGCTGCATTCGGTGGCGGTCGGCAATCTGTTACCGGCGTGGGTCAAGGTGGTCTGCGTCGACATCAATCCGTCGACCGTCATCAAATTGAGCGATCGCGGATCGTTTCAGACCGTTGGGCTGGTGACCGACGTCGAGCCTTTTTTGCGGGCACTGGTGCAGGAGGTCGAGCAACTGCAAGACAAGTGAGCATCAGGCGTTGAGTAGGGTGGCGGGGAAGGAGCCTGAGGCGATGGCCCGATGGTCCCTGAACGACGGGGCCGTCGCTTAGGCTCCGACCCCGCCACCCAAAATTTTAGAGCAGCGTCCGGGGAAGTCGGCGGCGAAAGAGCGGCTCTTCCCGTGGCGGCAACTGGGCGTCGGTTTCGGCGAGCCAGTTCTGGCGATCTTCTTCGCTGGCGTAATAACGCAGCCAGGCGTCGGCGTTACCGCCTACGTTCGCACAATCCCAATGCAGGAAGTTGTCTGGCCGGTCGATCTTTTTTTCGTGAGACGGCAGAATGTCGCGATAGATCAGGCAGTAGAGTTCACGGTCGGTCAGGTGATCGGTGAAGTCGAGCACGATCCGCTTTTCGTACAGCGAATGGACCGTATTCCACATTTTTTCATGAAGCTGATCTTCGCTGATCATGTCGGGATGCGACAGGATCAACTCGGGCGTGAACCATTGGCTGATGGGGAGCGTCGGAGCGCGTTCCCATTCGAGCATCGACGCCAGAAATTCATTTTCGCATTGCGTCGACATGAACTCCGCGTTCACGCGGCCGATCGACTCATCGTAGAGCGGTTCCAGCTCATCGCGCAGACTCGCGTTGAGGAGGAGAAGTTCGACGTCCTCGGATGGGGATTGTTCCTTACGAGCCATAGAATTCTGCGACTCCGGTTCCTTAGACAATTGGGGCAGCGCACGTGGCAAGCCGCACACTCTAAAGTTCGACTTTACCAGCAATTTCCGATCGATCAATAGTTTGAAACGGTGTTGCGCCAAGACTTTAGAAAAAGTTTGTGAATGACCGCTAAGACTGGCAATGTCGCACGATACACTCGGCGTAACCGTTAAAGTCGTGCCCGAGTCGCTATCAAAATGGGATTCCGCCCCGCCTAGGATTTGCATTTGGGTAAAGCATGGGTGCGGCGACGCACTACCTGGACATCGCGGCAGTGCCCATTTCTCGCATCAGCATCTGAATGTCATCCCAGGTCTGCTGCTTCGCTGCGGGATTGCGCAACAGGTACGCCGGGTGATACGTACACATGACCCGGATCGAACCGTAGTCATAGAATTGCCCCCGCATGCGCCCGATCGGTGTGGTGGTGTCGAGAAGATTGTGTGCGGCGACCGCACCCAGGCAACAAATAAACTCGGGCTGAATAACGGCCAACTGCCGGTCGAGAAAACCGCTACAATTGGCGGCCTCGTCGGGTAACGGATTCCGATTGCCTGGCGGGCGGCATTTGAGGATGTTGAGAATGTGAACGTCGCTACGTTGCAGCTTCATGCCTTTCTCGATGATGTCGGTCAGCAGCTTACCCGCCCGGCCGACAAACGGTTCGCCTTGGCGATCTTCATCGGCTCCTGGCGCTTCGCCGAGGAAACAGAGTCGGGCACGTGGATTGCCGACGCCAAAGACGGTTTGCGTGCGCGTCGTGGCCAGTTCGTGACAGAGCGTACAAGCGGCCACTTCGCCTTGAATGACCTCGAGCGTTTCGCCGGAACCTGTGGGAATGTCGGCCACCGCCTGGGGTTCCTTTCTGGGCAATTGGGTCACGCCGGCACGGCCGAGATCTTCCAGCCGCTGCAGGGCGGCACGACGAATTCGATGGTCAGTTTGCGGCATCCCCGGGACCCTCACGAAGGTTTACGATGGGAACAATTCTACGCGACCCTTATCGCCGCGAAAGGGGTTGGTGCGGAATACGGGTGCGTAATTTAGCCGCCACCAACATGTTGGTTTACAAATCTATCCCCCCCATCTACTTGCCTTGTGTTACGTTGCCTTGTGTTACGTGGCGCGGGATACTGATCGCTATGATTGAAATACATGTCGAGCATTGGCATCCTCTCAAATGCCAGCAGTGCTGACACTTGCCTTTTCAGATTTTCGTCTATGAATTAGAGCATGAGCACATCGGATCTCTAGTCGATCTTGAAACAGGTAGAGGAGCAACTGGCCAAGGC
>CAUYYY010000283.1:0-3521 GCA_963577165.1 Planctomycetota bacterium
CCGGACTCGCATACTATTTCGGTGCTCGGCCGCGGCAGCCGGCTGATCGGCGGCACGGTGTCGGTCGAAGTTGATCGTACCCGAGTCGCAGAAATGCTAGTCGACGGATTCTTCCCGCATTGCCAGCTGGGCGACCGGCCCCATAAACAGCGTGCCTCAGGCTTTCAGGAACTTGGCCTGCCTTTTGAATCCGACACGGCCGTGACTCGGCACCTGGCCACATTCCTGGCTGCGCAATCGGAGGGTGCAGCCAACACGTATCCAACCCACGTGTTGTTCAATGGTGGTGTCTTCCAGGCGGAGGCCCTGCAAACTCGATTAATGGAAGTGCTCTGCGATTGGCGGGGCGATCGGGAGGCGACGCGCCCGCTAGGCGGGGTCCACGACTTACATCATGCCGTGGCGCGAGGTGCGGCGCATTATGGCTGGATCAAACAACATGGCGGTGTGCGCATTCGTGGTGGTGTGGGCCGATCCTATTATATCGGCATCGAGACGGCCGGCCTGGCGGTTCCCGGTGCAGCTCGCCCCCTGCAGGCGCTTTGTGTGGTCCCGTTTGGTATGGAGGAAGGTACGGAAACCGACGTGCCTTCCCACGAGATCGGCTTGGTGCTCGGGGAACCGGCCGAGTTCCGGTTCTTCAGCTCCGCGGTCCGCAAAGAGGATCAACCGGGTGACGTGCTGCAGCGCTGGGACGAATCGGAGCTGTCCGAGACAACACCGCTATCTGCCAAGCTGCCGGCCGACGAAACCGTGGACGAGCCCTACGTGCCTGTGCTCTTCCAATCTCGCATCACAGAGTTGGGAATGTTTGAGTTGTGGTGTGTCAGCACGCAAAACGACCGGCGATGGAAGTTAGAATTCAACGTGCGCGACGAGACTGAGGACTAAGGCGGTGGCCGCATCACGTGATTTCGATCCGCTTGTCGACAAGGCTCCGGCGCGATATGTCGTGGGCATTGACCTGGGCACCACGAACTCGGCCGTGATGTACGTTGACGCGAGCGAGTCACCGTGGAAGGTGCGTCCGCTGACAGTGCCTCAGTTGGTTGCGACAGGGCAGGTCGAAGCACGTGATACGTTGCCGTCATTTCATTTTCAGCCGTTACCACACGATGTGGCAGACGGATCTCTCCGGTTGCCGTGGTCCCAGGAAGACGAAAACTGGATCGTGGGGATCATGGCCCGGGACGAGGGAATGAAGTCTTCCGGCAGGTTGATCGCCTCGGCTAAGTCATGGTTATGCCACACGGGGGTCGACCGCGCGGCGAAGCTACTGCCCTGGCATGGCGCTGACGACGTCGATCGCTTGTCACCGGTCGAAGCCAGCGGACGCTATCTGAAACACATTCGTGACGCTTGGAATGCCAAGTTTCCGCGCGATACACTGGCTGATCAAGACATCGTAATTACGTTGCCCGCTTCGTTCGACGAGGTGGCTCGAGAGCTGACGGTTGAGGCTGCGGCCACGGCTGACCTGCCGAACGTCGTCTTGATCGAAGAGCCGCAGGCCGCCTTCTACGCCTGGGTTTATAAACACGACGACGATTGGCCGCAACTTGTGTCAGCTGGAGACACGATCCTGGTCTGTGACATCGGCGGCGGGACGTCCGACTTCACTCTGATCAAAGTTCGCCAAACAGAGCCGAAAGAAACAGAGCCGAAAGAAACAGAGCCGAAAGAAACAGAGCCGAAAGAAACAGAGCCGACGGAAACGGACACCGATCGCCGAGCGCAGTTTCATCGTGTGGCCGTCGGCGACCATCTGATTCTGGGCGGGGACAACCTCGATATGGCGCTGGCGCACTACATCGAGAAGAAGTTGGCCGATGGTGGCAGGTTGGCACCACAACAGTGGGACGTGCTGGTCCGTAGCTGTCGTCGTGTTAAGGAAACGCTCTTGGGCGAAGAGGCTCCCGAACGAGCGACCGTGAATCTGCCGGGGTCGGGATCTAAGCTCATCGGTGGAGGATTCCAGGCTGAAGTTTCTCGCGATGAGGTGGAACGGCTGTTAGTGGATGGCTTTCTGCCCCGCACAGCGTTAGCGGAGCCGCCGGCTTCAGGCCAGTCCGGATTTCGCGAATTCGGATTGCCCTTCGCGAGCGACCCCGCGATCACTCGCCACCTGGCCGCGTTTTTGAGTGCCCACGGCGAAGTCGCCAATACGGGCTCCGATGCCCCCAACCCATCGGCTCGTCCCGACATCGTACTCTTTAACGGCGGCTTCTTCGCCTCGCCCTTGCTGCGCGGGCGGCTGCTGGAAGTGATCGCGGAGTGGTTTGGCGACCAGTCGAAAAAGAGCTGGAAACCGACGGTTCTTGACAACGATCGGCTTGATTTAGCCGTGGCACGAGGGGCGGCCTACTATGGCATGGTACGGCGTGGCGAGGGGGTGCGCATCGCCGCCAGCTTGGCACGCAGCTATTACGTGGAAGTGGACAGCGATGCCGAAGAGGTCCAAGCGATCTGCCTTGTGCCGGGTCATGCCGAACCAGGCCAAGACCTGGATCTCGTGGCACGGACGCTCGAACTCACCATCTCACAACCGGTTGAATTTTCTCTGTTCTTTTCCAGCACGCGATTGACCGACGAACCTGGTGACATCGTGACCGTCAATCGGGAGCAAATGAAGCCATTGCCACCCATTCGCACGGTATTGCGCACCGAACGTCGCAACGAAACGGGAATGATTCCCGTCACACTGCACGCCCACCTGAGCGAAATCGGGACGATCGACCTGTGGTGCCAGGCGGCGGAGACCGATCGTCGCTGGCGTTTGCAATTTGATGTCCGTTCAGCCACGCAAACGGATATCGCTGCTCATGAGGCCGCAGCCGAAGCGGAAGGTATCGTTGACGAAGCAACCTGGCAAGCGAGTGAGAAATTGATTCTCGATGTGTTTGGCAAGGATGGCCAGGGGAAACCGAGCGCCTTGGTGAAACAACTCGCAGCCACCCTGGGTGCGGATCGCCAGGAGTGGCCGACTTCCTTGTTGCGGCGATTCTGGGAAGCTCTCATGGCACTCAAAGAGGGCCGGCAACGCAGCCCAGCGCACGAAGCCCGCTGGTTGAACCTGCTCGGGTTCTCCTTGCGGCCTGGTTACGGTCTGGCCATCGATGATTGGCGAGTTGCCGAGACGTGGCGTCATGTGCGTGGCAAGCTGGCGCATGCCGGCGCCAGCCAAGCGGAGTCCTTAATCTTATGGCGGAGAATCTCCGGCGGGCTTTCCGCTGGACAGCAGTCCGCGCTTGCTGAGCCTCTGACGTCGTCACTACGAGCAGCACACACGATCTCAACGACCGGCAAGCGATCGCGCGGTACCCCGTCCATTCCGCTGCATGAATCGTTCGAGGCCTGGCGTTTATTGGGTTCACTCGAGCTCTTAGACGTGCCGATGAAAGTACAACTCGGCAACATGATCGTCGATTTGGTTTCTAAGCGAAAATACGAAAAGGTACGCAGCCCGATGGTATGGACGTTAGGGCGAATAGGCCAACGGCAACCATTGTACGGGCCACTGA
>CAUYYY010000284.1:0-3515 GCA_963577165.1 Planctomycetota bacterium
AGCGGCCCAGCGTTCGCAGTGTTTCGGGGCGACTCTCGTCATCGAATAGGAAGACGTAGCGTTCGGACCCCTTCACCAAGGCCAATACGTTGATGTCTTGCTGCGCCACTTCCCTGATCTCCGATCGCTGATGCTGCCGCTAACCCGTTTTGCGATATACGCTACCCGCTCAACGGTGATATCGGCCGATCGGCCATCGCCAGACCACTCACGTTTTCCCTGCTCCTCCACTTGCCGACAGGAGCTCCGTCAAATGCAGGTGACAGCAAAATCGAATAAAGTCGTCGCTGCGCTGCAGATAGGCCTGCCAATCGCCAAATCGAGCGTCGTCTCGGAAGTAGAAATAATTCGCCAGACGCTTCGTGAATTCGGCGTCATTGCCGCGGTAAAGCGGTGTCAATGACAGCACTGGTTCCGCCTGGGAAATCAATGCCGGCGACACCGGGCTTGGTGGGCGCGGCACGAATCCGCGCGGATCGGGCCAATCCACTGGAAGATCGGGAGCCGGCGGTCCGAACTGATGGGGCGCTGCGAGTGGCGCCGCAACGGCAACCTCGATTGCCTCAGGGATCACCCCGGGCAACATTTCGGGATGCTCAGAAACCGTTGAGTTTGTGGCCTCGGGTGGCGGTAACGCCTCGACCGAAGGGGCCCCCTGCAAACGCGTCGCCATGTGAGGCCGGCGCGGCGTTTGGGTCTTCAATTGTTCTTTTGCGAGTGCGAACTCAGCCTCAAATACTAACGAATCTGGGATGAACTCTTCTTCCGACGTTCCCCATGGTAGCCCATATCCGGGAGGTACCGGGTAGAAGCCCGGGTTCGCTGCGTACCAGCGCACCGCCAGACCGAGACTCGGCGGATAGTACGGCGAGAACTCGGTCACCGAACCGACCACAACCGCATCGACGCCCATAAACTGCGCTAGTCTTTGATAGTCTTCGCCAGACGTTGGCATCCAGCCACTCGACTCGAGCAGCCTCTTCGCGACACCCACTGGCATCACTTCGAATCCTGGCACTGCTTGCAACTCGCCGAAGTACGCCAGAGCAACTTCAACCCCATCAACGGTCGGTTCGCTGCTCTGGTTATAGAACGGCAAGACGGCGACGCGGCTGAGTTGCGGGAAGGGATTGTGGATTTGGGGCTCGTGTGCGATGTCCGGCAGCGCACTACAACCCGGTGCGATGAGCCCGGCAGCCAATAGCAGCGTGAAGAATCGCATAGCAGGGGCGTCAATGAAGGCAGTGCTGGCAGGCCCCCCCCGCGCGGCAAACGATCGAAAGAACTCGATCCGAGCCGTTCTGTCGGCAGCCACCCGATGCGTTGGCCAGCCAATCCGGTGCAAATTCCCGAATAGGCCGCGGGTCGCGAATGTTGCGATTGCTCTTCCATCCGCGATTCTTTGTTATGTCTCATATTTTCTGTCTCTCCGGGACCGCGACTACCGTCTACCCTCGCTTTCTTTTTCCTGCTCCTGTCTCCGGAACTGCGCGTACCGTCAACCCTGGCTGGCCGGGGCTGAAACGCGGACATGGTTCGCTGCGGATAGCTGGTCAGCACTCCACGAGCAGGAGCAGAAGCGAGAACAGCGCTGAACCGATGTGCAACCGCTCACTCAAAGAGCGATTTTCGGCATTAATACACAACTGCCCCATCGAGCGGGATCCATCCCTCCTTCTCAGTGTCCTCATCGAGACGGATCAACAGCCAATCATCGCGCCGCTCAACAACCGTGAATTCGGTGGCAGCGTCGAGTGATTTATTGAACGCCGGTTCATAGCTCGTTCCGTTTCCTTTGCGTGCCACCACGGCGCCTTCGACCACGACTCCATGCTGGATGTGGACGAAGCGGTACCAGTCGTACGTTGACGACACCACGAATGCGATTCCAATGCACAACATCGAGGCGCTGATCCTCAGCAGTCCTTTGCGCTTCCACCAGACACCAATGGCGGCGATCACTAGAGTTGCCATCGCAGAGGCCAGGCTGGCGCGGAACTTTCCGGGAAAGCTGATCCAATCTTGCCAGAATAAGAGATACTCAAAGAGCGGCTTTGCCCCCTCTGCGTCCGCCGCCAGCCCTCTCGCGTTCTGTAAGTTGGCCTCAAGATAGGGGTCACGAGGACGGTAACGTTTTGCTTGGCGATAGCAAGCGAGTGCGCGACCTCGCATCTCCGCCCGCATGAACGCGTTTCCTTGGTTATACAGCACCGCGCCCGATACGATGCCCGTGTCGAGAATCTCTTGGTAGAGAGCCGCCGCACGCTGAAACTCATCGGGAGTCGCTGCCGCATCGAACGCCTGCTGCGCGGTCTCGAACCTGGCGTAGACTGCAGGGTCCGACGGCCGGCAGCCTCCAGCGCCAATTGCGGACAGCACCACAAACCAGTAAACACCGAAGACGCTGTATCGAGTCAAGGTAGCCGCTTTTGCTTTCGAAGGGTTTGGATCAAAGACTCGGCTAACTCATGAGCCTGGTCAACGAGTTCACCGAGATCGCCAGCCGCGGCGCCATATCGGATGGCATCGCATCGGTCGAGCAGCGTACGGCAACGCTCCACGAGTTCTTCGCCGACTTGAAACTCACCCAACCGGGCAATCGCTTCGGCGGACGTCAAACCGGATTCTTCCGAATTGGAGGTGTCGGCGACCAGGCCAACGAAGGTCTGGCTGAGCTGGTCGGCCACCTCGTTTGGACTTGCCGTTGCCAACTGCCGTCGAACCTCGCTGATCCGCTGCCGAGCTCGACCGGCCCCCTGCCGACGACGTTTCCATTCCGAATTGTCGGCTCGCCGACCGACACGTTGCCGCGCGACGACCAGGATCAAGAAAAGTCCCGCCATGCTGCCAAGTCCCAGAAACCAGCGGTCGGGGCGAACCGTTTCATCGCGTAGCTCGTCCAAGTCCGTGACGTTGGCGAAAACCCCTCCGGTGCTGAGCTCAATATCATCCGTGCTGCTTGATGAGCGAGAAGCAACCGCGATGTCAGCCTGTCGTAGTTGCTCTGCGGCGGCGATCTGTACGGGCAGCGGGTCGGTTCGTAGAGTGACGTATTGGTCCGCGTCGGCGTCGAAGTACGCCATGGCGACTGCCGGGAAACTCGTGGCATCGACACTCTTCGGCCGGACGCTGTAGGTGAAGGTGCAGACATCCTTTCGTAGATCCTCGGTTGCATCATAGACCTTGAAATGATCAGTGATGGCGGCGTTCTCCTGTAGTTGAGGCGCGACCGCGTCGGCCAGTGTTCCTCGCCCGCGAATCCAAATCGAAAGCGTCATCGGATCGCCTACCTTGGCGCTACTCGGCGCGATATCGGCTCCACAGTCGAATCGGCCAATGGCTCCGACATACTCGGCTGGCCGATTCTCCACGGGCGGTTCGCGAACCGTCACCTCGATCGGCGCTGCCAGCGTGTAGATCGCCTGGAGTTTCAGATCATTGTTGCCGAAAACCCCCTTGATCGATGCAGGCCCAAAAGCATAGTTCCCCGCCTCTTTCGCCTCGAAACGGCGATC